>JACIXC010000019.1 GCA_014360655.1 Actinomycetota bacterium
TGGATGAGGCACCCCGGGAAGGCCTTCCTCATCCAGCCCTCCGAGCGCAGGCGAGCCTTCCTCCTTTTGGCCGCCCGGCTCTTCTTTCTGGAGACCCTCTTATCGTAGAGGCCCTTCCTTTTGAGAACCCTTCCCACGCTGGAGGAAGAAAGGCGGATGCCGTAGTCCCTCTTGAGTATCACCGCTATCTTGTGCTTGGACCAGGCGGGGTGCTCTCTCCTTAAGTCGCAGATGAGCTGGATCGTCTGCCAGGGGATCTCGGAGACCCTTTTCCTTTTCGGGGTGCGGGGGAGGTCCTCCAGTCCCCTGAGCCCCCGTTTCAGGTACCTCTTCAGCCACTTGTAGAAGGTGGTGGGGGAGATGGCGAAGTGGCGGCAGGTCATCCTGGCATTTCCGCAGCTGCGAAAGTGCTCTATCCAGCGCAGCCTCCTTCTGGCCTCCCTGGAGAGACCCTCGCCCATCATTCTCTCCAACTCCCATTGATGGGGAAGCCTGGTGTGGTAGATACTAGTAGTGGTTCCAACTGAACCCTTCATTTGGACACCTCCTTGCTCTGCTTCTTTTACTACAAAGCAAGTATAGGGGGTGTCCACCATGTTTATGAACCTGGGCAGTCCCTGTCCCGGAAGACCGCCGCCCGGACACGTTATGGCCAGCGCAATGAACGATGCGCGCTTCCGGTATCCGTTGCCGGCAATCATGACGCGGCAAGAAGTTAATCTCCGGTAACCATTGATGAGGGAATCCGCTCTTTCTCGCGTTCCCACCGTTTACCGCCTCAGGTTTCCGCTGGCGGACCAGCCTGCAAGCTTTGGCGCAAACTGTCGATATAGATATTGTTATTAGATGGGATCGCGCGGCAGGTAACGCCGTAGGGAAACCAGAATATTCGGATAGAGCGCGGCACTGAACAGGATGGGTCCCGTATCCTGTTGAGAACCGTGCGACGAACAGAAAACGGATGCGCGCGAGAGGATCCGGCGGAAGGAAAAGAGGCGAGTGATCGGTTCAAAGGAAGCCCGTCCTGGTTGGCGATCTCGGCGCGTTGCCGGTGTTCCGGGGAGATCCTTGCGGTATCCCAATGGGCGAGGGAGTGACCAATTGAGAACGAGAAGCTGGTTCGGGGAACCCCGTGCGCGGAAGGCGAGGAACCGGCCTTTCCTCCACCTCGTCACCTGCCTCTCTTTTTCCGCGATGCTGCTGCTTGCGTCCCCGGCCCACGGCGAAGCGGTCATATCGGTGACCCCTACCCGTATCCCGCTCTCCCTCGTCGCCGGTGAGAGGACATCCACCTCGCTTACCCTCACCAACCTGGGAGAGGGCGCAATGCGCCTCCTGCCGCGGGTCCTGGCGGTCACGGAGGGCGAGGGCGGGAAGATAAACCTAGAGGAGGAAGAGGCCTGCGACTGGGTGATCCTTGAGCAAGGCGAGCTCCTGCTGGAGCCGTTGATGCAGCGGCAGGTGGAGGTCACCGTCGCGCCACCGGCGGACGCCGCTCCCGGCCTGCGCCGCCTCGCGCTCACCTTCATCCAGGCCCCGGAGGGAGGCGGCGATATAGGCGTGACCGGGGGGCTGGCGGTGTTGCTGGAGCTGGATGTCCTGGCCGCGGAAGGCGCCGCGGCGTCGTCCTTCCCCTTCTGGCTACCCGCGTTGTCGGTATCACTGCTGCTCCTGGCGATGGGAGCGCTACTGGCGCTGCAGAGGTTCAGGAAGCAGGGCGTGGCCGGCAAGGCCCTTCGGGATGACGGAGGAGGGGAGGGGAGATGAAGGCGAAGCGAACGGGCGGTGTCATGCCCCGTTTCCTCCTCGCGCTCCTCCTCCTCGCGGCCTGGTGGACCTGCCCCGCCGCGCAACAGGATTGCGTCGCGGATTCCGCCTACAAGGTCATCACCGCCAATCCCACGTTCACCGTGGGAACCTTGCAAAGCGGCAACTACACTAACACGCAGACCGCCGACAACACCTACATGCAGGTAAGAGAGGGCTGGACTTTTATAGGCATACAACTTGTCGCCTGCCTGGACATGCAGCTCAACAGGTGGCAGACCTTCAACGAGGCCCCGCGCAACAAGCTGCTGGACATCGCCATCGAGCTGGAAGGTTACCAGAACAACGCCGCCGACAGCTGGTACGTGCAGTTCTACAACTACGACGCGGGAGCCTGGGACACTTCCTGGTATTTCCTGGGAAGCCTTCCCACCACGCCGGACGGGACCCTGCGGGTGGCCGTGGGGAATGCCGTCCTGGCCCGCCGGTTCGTGAGCGCCGCGGGCGAGTTCCAGCTGCGCTTCGTCGACAACAACACCGTGAGCGGGGGCACGGACTCGACGCGCACCCGCCTCTATATCGACCTGTTGCGGGCCCGCTTCGTCTACGACATCACCCCGCCCGCCTCCACCATCTCAGCGCCCGCGGACATGGAGTACACCAACGCCCATTCCTACACGGTACGGGGCGTTTCCGGCGATCCCGGGCAGGATCCCAGCGGCGTTTCCCTGGTGGAGGTCTCCACCGATGGCGGCGGCAGCTGGAACGCGGCGACGCCCGCGGCGCCCGGCGATTACTCCTCCTGGTCCTACAACTGGACGATCCCGGGGGAGGGGACCTACACCGTGCGCAGCCGCGCCACGGACCGAGTGAACAACGTGGAGACGCCGGGGGCGGGGGTCAGGGTGGTGGTGGACTGGACCCCGCCGCAGGTCTACTCGGTCACCCCTCCCGGCGGGAGCATCAACGTGGGCGTCGGCACATTGGTCACCGCGAGGTTCAGCGAGGCCAACGGCATAAAAGCTGGGACCGTCAATGCCTCCACCTTCACCCTCACGGACGAGGAGGGGACCCCTATCGCGGGTTCCGTCACCTACGATCCCGGCACCATGACGGCCACCTTCGATCCCGCGAACGACCTCTTCTACGGTTATGTCTACACAGCCCGCCTCACCACGGGAATAACCGACGTGGCGGGAAACCCGCTGCCCGCCGATTATTCCTGGTCCTTCCGCACCGCGGACATCCTCACCATGAGCCTGGTGGACACCTACAACCGCGACGGCACCCCGGGCGGCGGGGCGGTGGATTTCGGCTCCATGAACCCGGAGGGCTCCCCTTACGTGGTGGGAGGGGGGACCCCACCCTACGCCGTGAAGCTGCGGGTACTCAGCTCCACCGGCTGGAACCTCTTCACCAACGCCATCTCCGACCTCACGGACGCCTCCCAGGCCCCCCCGGCCGTCATCCCCATCTCGCAGCTGCAGTGGATGCTCAGCGGGGGAGGTTCCTGGACCCCCTTCACGCTGCTCGCGTCCCAGGTTTATCCCGCCGCACGGAACAGGACACCGCAACCGGGAGGAAGCGAGCTCCCCTTCCACCTCAGGCTCGACCTTACCTGGGAAGACCTTCCAGGTAACTACTCCACCACCATCGTCTTCCTCGCCATGGTCCAACCCTGACGGGTATCAATCCGCGATTTTCCTTCCTCCTGTCATTGCGAGGAGGCGCGCAAGCGTTCTTTTCCTGTCATTGCGAGGAGGCGCGCAAGCGTTCTTTTCCTGTCATTGCGAGGAGGCGCGCAAGCGCCCTTTTCCTGTCATTGCGAGGAGGCGCGCAAGCGCCGACGAAGCAATCCCGCCGGGAGTACGGAAAGGGCGCGGGTGCCGGGAGGGGCGGCAACGACCGGAGGGGATCGCTTCGTCGCTCCGCTCCTCCCGATGACGTTTCCGGGGGTCCCTCGCGATGACGGAGAATCACGCTTCCGGAGGAGATCGCTTCGTCGCTCCGCTCCTCGCGATGACGTTTTCATGGGCTGCCTGCGATGGCGTTTCCGGGGGTTACTCGCGATGACGTTTCCGGGGGTTACTCGCGATGACGTTTCCGGGGGTTACTCGCGATGACGTTTCCGGGCCCCTGTCATTGCGAGGAGGCGCGTAAGCGTTCTTTTAATGTCATTGCGAGGAGGCGCGCAAGCGCCGACGAAGCAATCCCGCCGGGAGTATGGAAAGGGCGCGGGTGCCGGGAGGGGCGGCAACGACCGGAGGGGATCGCTTCGTCGCTCCGCTCCTCGCGATGACGTTTCCGGGGGACCCTCGCGATGACGGAGAATCACGCTTCCGGAGGAGATCGCTTCGTCGCTCCGCTCCTCGCGATGACGTTTTCATGGGCTGCCTGCGATGGCGTTTCCGGGGGTTCCTGTCATTGCGAGGAGGCGCGCAAGCGTTCTTTTCCTGTCATTGCGAGGAGGCGCGCAAGCGCCGACGAAGCAATCCCGCCGGGAGTACGGAGAGGGCGCGGGTGCCGGGAGGGGCGGCAACGACCGGAGGAGATCGCTTCGTCGCTCCGCTCCTCGCGATGACGTTTCCGGGGGTTCCTCGCGAAGACGTTTTGAGGGATCAGACGGGTATGGTGAAGCGGAAGGCGGAACCGCCCCCCTCGCGGGGCTCGTGCCATATCCTGCCGCCGTGACTGTCCACGATGCTCTTCCCGATGTACAACCCCAGGCCGAGGCCGGGGCCGGCGTGGTGCAGCACGTCCCCCACCTGGTAGAAACGCTCGAAGACACGCTCGCGCTCCTCCTCGGGGACGCCCACGCCGCGGTCCAGCACGGAAAAGACGACCGTCCCTTCGCCCCTCTCCGCCGTCACCTCGATGGGCGAGCCCGGCGGGGAATACCTCACCGCGTTGTCCAGGAGGATGATCAGCAGGCGCACCAGTTTCTCGGCATCCACGAAAGCCGTGCCCGGGTCGCCGGGGGGGCGGAAGGATATCTCCCTGTCCACCCCCTTCGCCCGCATCTCCTCCAGTGCCCTCTCGACCAAGGGAGCCAATGCCGCTTCCTTCTTCTCCAGCACCACGCGGCCGCGCTCAATGCGGGAGACCTCCAGGAGCTCCTCCACAATGCCCACCAGCCGGTCGGACCCCCTCTGGATGGCTCGCAGGGCCTCCTCCCGGTCCGCGGCGTCCATTTCCTCACCGTGCTTCTCCAGGGTCATGGCGTATCCCTTGAGCAGGGTGGCGGGATGCCTTAGCTCGTGGGCCGCGATGTCGAGGAAGTCGCGCATCTGCTCCGCCCGCCTCTCCAGCTCGTTCTCGTATGCCCTCTTGTCCGAGATGTCCAAGAGCGAGATGACGCTTTCGCCTATCCCGGGGAGCATGGACACGGTGATGATGGCGGGGATGGGACGGCCGGACCTGTGCCTGGCCACTATCTCGTACCGGATGGGGCCCTCTATCTCCCCGTGCAGCAGCTTGCGGGAATAGTCCTTGACCCTCTCCACCTCCTCGGGCACGAGCAGTTCCATGTAGCGCATCTTGCCCACCATCTCCTCGCGCGTGTATCCGAAGATCCTCTCCGCCTCAAGGTTCACGTCCGAGATGGTGGCGTCCCGCAACACGTGGAACATGGCGGTGCCGGTGGCCTCGAAGGTGACGCGGTAGCGCTCCGCGCTTTCCCGCAGGGCCTGCTCGACCAGCCTGCGCTCGGTCACGTCGCGGGCTATGTTGGATATCTCCACCAGGCGACCCTGCTCGTCCCGGATGGCGGCGCCGGTCATCTCGGTGACGATGACCGACCCGTCGCGACGCACCAGCCTGATCTCCTCGGTGTACAGATCCTCCCCCGCGAAGAGGGCGCCCATGCCCGCGATGACCTTGTCCAGGTCCTCGGGGTGGATGATACCCAGCTCCAGCACGCTTTTTCCCAGCAGCTCTTCCTTATCGTACCCGACGGCCTCGCAGGCCCTGCGGTTGATGCTCACCAGCCTGAACTCGCGGTCGTATCCGAAGATGGCCTCGCCGGCGAAATCGTGGAGCAGGCGGTACCTGCCCTCCGACTCCCGCAGGGCGTCGAGGAGACGGCGATGTCGGAGGGCCTGCTCGATCTGGGCGCAGGAGAGCTCGAGGAAATCCCTCATCCAGCGGGGGACCTCTTCCATGCGCCGGGAAGAGACGACGAGGCAGCCCGCAGTTTCGCCCCGGAAGCGAATGGGAACGAAGGCCGCGCTTCTGGCGTCCTCCGGCACCGGCAATTCCCCGCTTCGCTCCGTCCCGGGAAAAGCCGCTCCCTCGAAGAAGAGCGATCTACCCTCAAGCATAGACAGGAAAACGGGGTTCTCCGGCTTGAGGTAATCCGTCAGGAGGGCCATCTCCTCGCCGATGCCCCGGTGGAAGCGCATCCTCAGCCCGCCCGTTTCCTCTTCCACCAGATATATGGCAATACTTTCCATGCCGGTGGCGTGAAGTATCCCCTCCGCGGCCCTCTCCAGCACTTCCCGCAGGGAATAGTCACCGGCCACCATCCAGGCAAGGTCGCGCTGCACGCGCGTCATCCTCTCCGCCATCATGCGCTCGGTGAAATCGGTGATGAAACCCTCCAGGTAGGGCAGGTTTCCCTCCTCGTCCGGGATGCCCCTTCCCTGTTCCCATACCCACTTGAGCTCCCCGGAGGCATGGTGGATGCGGTAGATGAGCCGGAAGGGCTCCCCCCTTGCCAGTGCCTCCTGGACCTCCTCCCAGATCCTTTCCCGGTCGTCCGGGTGGACCAGGTCGGCGTAGGAAAGCACGGCGTTTCCCACCAGGTCGGAGGGGTCGTGCCCGGTGAGCTCGCGGCATCCTTCGCTGACGAAGAGCATGGTCCATTGTGGATCGTTGCGGCAGCGGTAGGCCATGCCGGGTAGGTTGCTCAACAGGACGGCCAGCTCGCGGCGGCTCTCCTCCAGCTCCTTTTCCATCCTTTTCCGCGCGGTGACGTCGCGGGCGATGCCCTCCAGGGCCACCAGCTCACCCTTTTCGTCGTAGACGGGGGTGTTCCTCTGCTCCGTCCAGATAACCGAGCCGTCCTTGCGGATCCAGCGCAGCACCACTTCCCTTCTGGGCTCGCCGCCCGCCCCGGCGGCTTCTTCCAGGATCTTCCTATCCTCGGGATGCACGATCTTGTAACCGAGCCAGGGATCCGCGTAATGCTCCTCCGGGGTATACCCGGTGATGGCGGTGGCCGAGGGGCTCACGTACTCGAACCTCTGTTCCGGCTTCAGCCTGATGCGGTAGACGAGATCCTCGGCGTGCTCGGCTAAAAGGCGGAATTTCTCCTCCGATTCTTTCAGGGCGGCGGTGATCTTCGCCTGCGCGATGGCCCTCGCCAGCTGCGAAGCCAGCACCTCCATGACCTCCCTGGCCGGGGCGGGCACGGCGGCATCGCGGTGAGAAGCCGCGTTGAGGCATCCCAGCAGACGGCCCTCGTGGAACAGGGGGATCACCGCCAGGGACTTGAGCCCCTCCGCCTCTTTCGCCTCCGTCTTGGGAACCGGGAAGTCCCTGTATTCCACGTAAACCGGTTTCCCCTCGCGCACGATGCGGTGGTTGGCGGAGCCTTCGGCATAACGGTCCACCTCGGCAAGAAAAGCTTCCGATAGCCCCCGGCTGCACCCCAGCACCAGGTCCCCGCTTTCCTCCTCCACCAGGTAGATCGCCCCCGCGTCAAGGTCGGCGGCATCGAGCACCGCCTCCAGGGCGAGGTCGAGGACTTCCTCGAGTTCCCGCGCCTCCCCCACCTTGAGCGCGAAATCCCTCTGTGCCCTGGTCATCCTCGCCGCCATCTCGCGCTCGGTGACATCCCGGGAATTCACCACCAGTCCCTTCACCACGGGGTGGTCGAGGAGGTTCAGGGCCGTGGCCTCGTGCCAGCGCCAGGTGCCGTCCCTGTGCCTTATCCTCTGCAGGGAATACCGGGCCACGCCGGGGCGCTCGATAGCGATGGCGAGATTGCGCCTGCTCTCCGCGAGGTCCTCGGGGTGGATGTACTCGAAGATGCTCCGCCTCTGAAATTCCTCGGGGGTGTACCCGAGGAGGCGCTGCACGGAGGGGCTCACGAAGGACACCCGGCCTTCTCCGTCAAGGACGACGATGAGGTCCAGCGCGTTCTCCACCAGGAGGCGGAAGTATTCCTCCCCGCCTCCGCTAACCTTCTTCCCCTTCCATCCCATGTCCATCCCCATGCGCGAGAGCGATCCCTCCGACGCCTCTCCTTCCCTTCTTTTAAAAGATTTTACTCCCCCATTTTCATGAAATCACGCTGCCTATCTCACTCATTGCAGAAAATGCCCGGAGGCGCGGGTGCCGGGAGGGGCGGCAACGACCGGAGGGGATCGCTTCGTCGCTCCGCTCCTCGCGATGACGTTTCCGGGAGTCCCTCGCGATGACGGAGAATCACGCTTCCGGAGGGGATCGCTTCGTCGCTACGCTCCTCGCGATGACGTTTCCGGGGGTTCCTCGCGATGACGTTTCCGGGCCCCTGTCATTGCGAGGAGGCGCGTAAGCGCCCTTTTCCTGTCATTGCGAGGAGGCGCGCAAGCGCCGACGAAGCAATCCCGCCGGGAGTACGGAGAGGGCGCGGGTGCCGGGAGGGGCGGCAACGACCGGAGGAGATCGCTTCGTCGCTACGCTCCTCGCGATGACGTTTCCGGGGGTTCCTCGCGATGACGTTAAAAAACTCTCGGGACATTAAAAGGGCCTTTCCCCCGCTTGTGTTTATAATGGGGATGGAGGCCGACGGAGGTGAAGGGAGGTGGCGGGTATGTTTCCATCTTATGCCAGGAAGGCACGGGAAGTGCTGGAGGGGGTCTCCGGACTCGCGGAGGAGGAGGATTTCCGCGAGCTGCTCTGCGGGGACTGCCCCTTCTACCATCACGGGGAGGAGGAAAACGAGGAATGCGGCAGTTACCGCATCCTCAAGACCCTGCTCCTGAAAGGGGCCCTCGACCTGGAGGCCACCCTCGATGCGCTCGACTGAGGCTTACCCCGTCCTCGCCCCCGGCGTCTTCCTCAAGCAACTGGAAACGGACTGCGTCTACAACGCGGGAAACGACGAGCTTTACGAGCTTTCCCCCGAAGCCTTCCATTTCCTCGCGCGCTGCGATGGGACCAGGGCCCTCGGGGATATGGATGTGGAGGTGGAAGAGGAGTTCCTCTCCTACTGCCTGGAGGAGGGCATCCTGGAGCTCGCCCACGAGCCCACCCCCCGCCCGGTGAGATGCGGCGTCAACGAGAGGCCCTCCCTGCGTTACCTCATGGTGGAGGTGACCGACCGCTGCAACCTGCGCTGCCGCCACTGCTACCTGGGGGACGCGGGACGCGACGACCTGGCTTGGGACACCCTGTACGGGCTCCTCGACGATTTCGACGACCTCGGGGGCCTGCGCCTGATGATCACCGGCGGTGAGCCCCTCCTCTATCCTCACTTCGCGGCCCTCAACGATGCGCTGGCCGGCCGCACCTACCGCGCCGTGCTCATAACCAACGGAACCCTGCTCAAGGACACCGACCTGCGTTACCTGCGCTTCCACGAGATCCAGTTCTCGCTGGACGGGCTGCAGGAAGGGCACGAGGTCCTGCGCGGCAAGGGGACCTTCCGCCCCGCCATGGCGGCGCTGGAGGAAGCCCTCGCGCAGGGCATCGACGTCTCGGTGGCCACGGTGATGCACCGGCGCAACCTCCATGAACTGGAAGACCTGGGCGAGTTGCTCTCCGGGCTGGGAGTGTCATCCTGGACCCTGGAGTTCCCCGTCCCCTCCGGGCGCATGGCGGAGCACCGCGACCTGATGCCCGGCGTGGAGGAATCCCTTGCCTACTTCGACCTGGAATGGGGATCCGGTCCCCACGAGGGCGCCGAGGGATACGCCTGCGGTGCGCACCTGGCTGCCGTGGACACCGGCGGCAGGCTCATCAAGTGCGGCTATTACCGGAACCCGAGCGGGGGCGCGGTGAGCGCCGGCCTGCGCCCGGCCTGGCGGAATCTCCCCAGGATGAGGCCGGAGGGCGCCTGCGCCGCCTGCCCCCTGCTAAGTGAATGCGGCGGGGGGTGCCGTTTCCGCGCCGAACTCCTTGAAGGGCCCGGGGGCCGCGACCCCCTCATGTGCGCCCGCATGGGCCTCCTCCCCGGCAAACGCCCCTGAAAGACGGCTGCACGCGACCCCGGGGGCGGCGACACGAAAAAGTTCCGGAACGCGTGCTTTCGTCATTGACACGGGGGTATAATAGAAATGTAACGACACACTACCAAGGAGGTGGTGAGATGAGGATCACGAAGATCCCGAGAAGGAAGGGCGGAACCTGCAAGTGCAATAAGAGCTGCGGCTAGCACGCCCTGCAGGGAGGGGGCCAACACGGCTCCCTCCCTTTACGTCGCCCGCCGACCGGCGTTGTTTTCCATTACTTGCCATACGCTCCCGCTGCTTTCCCGCGAACATCAACCACCCACCCCAGGGGCTGCCATAATATACCATCATTTACCATTCACTCCCGCTGCAGCGAGGACATGAACTCCTCCAGAGTGGGAACGCCGCTCCTCTTCTCCCGCCGCCGCAGGGAGATAGCCCCGCCGGTGCAGTTGGGGACGCACACCCCGCATCCCAGGCACTCCTCGCGGTCCACCCTGGCCAGCTCGTGTTCGTCCAGCCTCACCGCCCCTACCGGGCAGCGCTCCTCGCACTCGCCGCAGCCCACGCACAGCTCGCGGTCCACCCGGGCCACGTAACTCGAGGGGTTCACCGCGTTCTCGAACCCCAGCTCCCTGCGGCTGTGCAGGAAAACGCAACAGCAGGAGCAGCAGCAGCACAGGGTGGATATCTTTCCCTGGTGATTGTCGACGGTGAAGACCAGGCCGGCCTCGTGCGCCTCTTCCAGCTTGCGCACCGCTTCCTCCAGGGTCACGGGCTTCCCCATGCCCTGCTCGACGATGTACCTCCCCATGGACCCGAAGTGAAAGCAGTTCTCCCTCTCGTGCTCGCAGCCCTCCCCCACGTAGGCCTTCATCTGCCTGCAGGGGCAGTATGCGACTGCACGGAAGGAAGCCCCCTCCACAAGCTCCTTGGCCGTCTCGAAGGGGAGCACCTCCGACGTCTCGTTCACGTCCTCCTCCACCGGCACCACCCTGACCAGCGGCAGCTCGCGGTCGGCGATCTCCCTTCCCCAGGCGTTTGCCAGGTACCTGATCCACAGGGGGGCCAGCCTGCGCGCCCTCTCGTCGTCCCTGCCCGGCCAGAAAGGCGTTTCGGAGAAACCCACCAGGGTGGGCAGCAGGCGGTACCTGGCGACGCCGTCCTTGACGCTGCGGAACACCGTGCCCTTGGAGGCCATGGCATCGAGCATGCCGCGCAGCTCATCCTCCCGCATGCCGGTTGCCCTCGCGATCTCCGGAAGCGGGGTGTTGAAGAAGGGCAGCCTCACCGCCAGGCGCGCCTCCTCCGGCGTGAAGAGAACACGCAATATCTCGAGGAGCTCCTCGCTCATGGGCGCCCCGACCGGCATCCTGTCCAGGTGTTCGGCAAGGGCGCGATAGACCTCGTCCTTCATACCCGTCACCCCTGAGAGATGGATTCCCCTCAATTTTATCATTTCCGGGATAACGTCAAGCAGAGCGACACGGGCCCGTTTTTCTTACGCCCGCGCTCATGGCGCGCGACCCCGCCCTTAAGGGCGGACGGCCCGTGCCAAGAAAGGGAAGCGCCCGGCGACAAGCACGCTCGTCATGCCCACGCAACCGCGCCCGATGCCTTTCGCCCGCCTAGCTAAAGCTCTCCGCTGGCGCTGGTGAGGGCATCCTCCGGGGAAAGCAGTGACCCGGCTCGTTCTCCATCGCCGCCATGCGGCAAAGTGCCTCCCGGGACGACCCGCGGTCGGCGGGTCTCGCAGTCCTTGAACAGGGATATCTGGCCTCCGCGGCCGTCGCCTCCCTCCCCCGGATCGAAGCAGGCACGGATGTGTCGGCGGATGTCCTCCTCGCCGAAGCGGGGGCTATAGTACCGCCCGTTGCAGGTCACGAAATATCGGGCGCGCCTGCATGCCACGCCCAGCTTGGAGAGGGCTGCAAGATCGAGCGAATGCACGCGACGCGCGGCTACGATCCTGCGCGCCGACTTCGTGCCGATACCGGGCACCCGCAACAGTTCCTCGTAAGAGGCGCGGTTGACCTCCACTGGAAAATAATGGAGATTGCGCAGCGCCCACGCGGACTTGGGATCCAGGTCCCCATCCAGGTCGGGATGTTCCTCGTCCACCAGCTCCCGGGCCGTGAAGCCGTAGCGGCGCAGCAACCAGTCCGCCTGGTAGAGGCGGTGTTCCCGCAGGAGGGGAGGCTCCAGGAGCGGCGGGAGCCTGGGGTCCTCCGAAACGGGCACGAAGGCCGAATAATATATCCTGCGCAGCCCGTATTCACGGTAGAGCCCCTCGGCCAGGGTGATGATCTCCAGGTCGCTCTCCGGGGTGGCTCCCACTATGAGCTGCGTCGTCTGTCCCGCACGCACCAGGGGTGCCGCACGAGGCGAGGCCCTCCTCTCCTCCCGGTCTGCCTCCACGAGACGGCTTACCTCCCCCATGGGACGCAGGATGTCCTCGCGCTTCTTGTCGGGCGCAAGGAAGCGCAGGCTGCCCTCGGATGGGAGCTCTATGTTCACGCTGAGGCGGTCGGCCAGGAGTCCCGCTTCCCGTATCAGTTCCGGAGACGAGCCCGGGATGACCTTCAGGTGGATATAGCCGCGGAAGCCCTCCTCCCACCGCAGGATCTTCGCGGTGAGGACCAGCCTCTCCATGGTGTGATCGGGACTCACCCACACGCCGGAGCTCAGGAAAAGCCCCCGCACGAGGCGGCGCCGGTAATAGTGCATGGCGAGGGCGGCCACTTCCCGAGGCGTGAAGGAGGCGCGGCGACGGCGGGCGGAAGCGCGGTTCACGCAATACGCGCAGTCGTAGACGCAGCGGTTGCTGAAGAGCACCTTCAGGAGGGGAACGCATCGCCCGTCGTCCGACCTGCTGTAATAGATCCCCGGCAGGGAGGCGCTCGTGTCGTCCCGCTCCCAGCGCATCCTCGCCGAACCCGCGGAGGAACAGGTCACGTCGTAACGCGCCGCGGCTCCCAGTATGCGGAGTTTTTCCTCCAGGTCCACTTGCCACCGCCTTCTCCGGCCAGAACCGCCTCACCGTAAACATTATGAACGCCGGCGATGACATGGGGTCCGGGGAGGGGAAGGGCCTGACCAGTTTATAGATCCTCGTGTTTCCGGGTAACCTGATGAAATGACATGGGGTCCGGGGAGGGGGGAGGGCCCGACCGGGGCTCCCGCCGCTCTTTTACCGACCCCGATCTCAACCCCGGTTATCTCGAGACGGGACCATGCATGCCCGCGGGACGCCCGCCGGAATCCCCGGCGCGGCCGCACTCAGGTGACCACGGCGGAAGCCTCGGGATCCAGGGGGTTCATGCGCACCGCGAGGGAGAAGAGGTACGGGTAGTTCGCCTTGAGATGCTCCAAGTAGGCCAGCCACTCGCGCAGCAGCAGGCTATAGGCGCGCGCGATGTCGCTGCACAGGTGTTCGTGGTCGGATTCCGGCAACCCCTCCAGGAGGTACCGGTACTTCAGCTCCTCGGCAAGATGGAATACCGCCCACAGCAGGTCGGTGAAGGTCTCGTGCTCGAGCAGCGTGGGGTTCTCCAGCAAGGTGAGGAGGAAATCGCGCTTGGAAAGGAGGAATTCACGCATATCCTCGAGGAGCCGGTCGTCCCTGCCGATGGCGCACTCGTAATCCTCGAGCTTCCGCCTCGCCTCCCGGAAGTCGGCCTCGCCCCAGTCCGGCTCCGCGGAAAAACATTCCCTGATCTCCCTGCAGGCGGCGTCGAAGCGGGAGAAGGAGCGCAGGAGCTGCATGCCCATCTCGCTGAAGAAGGCGCCGATGACCATGTTCAGCTTCTCCATCCTGGTCTTCTTCTCGCGCGCGTCGAGCACGCGGTGCACGATGATGGCGACCAGCAGCACCTCTATGGGCATGAAGGCTATGTCGCCGAGCATGTAGATGAAGATATGGTGGGCATCCCGGAAAATGGCGTAGTGTACAAGATAGAGGACGGCCGAGAGGAACAGCAGGCCGGCGCCCAGCACCGCGTACCAGCTCAAGTACCATTTTCTTCCACGTGCGTCGTCGATAAGCCATTCACCTCCTCCGGTCGCTCGCCGCCGACCTCGCCGCTTTCCCGACCCGTGGCGGCTGCGGCTTCTTCCAACTGATTTTACAACACGCAACTCCGCGGCGGGCTAAGCGGCGTCATGATAAAACGAGGAAATGCGTGGGCGTGTCGGTGGGGGAAGGAAAGGCGCGGGCACATGGATCGGGTTGGGGATAGGGCTGCGCAAAGGAGCAGGAACGGCGGTTTGCGATAGAGGAACCGCCCTTCAGGCGAGGACCTTCTGCACGACCTCCATCACCTTGGAGGGTTGGAAGGGCTTGGTGATGAAGTCCTTTACCCCCACCTCGAGGGCCTCCAGCATGAGCTGCCTCTCCCCCAGGGCGCTGCAGATGACGATCCGGGCCTTCGGGTCGAGGGCCAGGATGTTGCGCACCGCGGTCATCCCGTCCATCTCCGGCATGTTGATGTCCATGATCACCAGGTCGGGCTTCCAGCGCTCGTAGGCCCAGATGGCGTCAGCGCCCGTTTCCGCCTCCACCACCGCGCCGTAGCCGTTCTCGTTCAAGATGTTGCGCAGCATCATGCGCGTGAAGAGCGCGTCGTCCACGATCAATATGGTCTTCGTCATGTCTCACCTCGACCTCCGCGGGCCGCGTTCCTTCGCCCGCGCCCACAGCGTTCGCCACAGCATCCTTCCTCCATACATCATTCCGCCATTCATGTATCGGTAAATGCGGTGAGCACTTTAAGGAGCCGGCCAGCGTGGTGACCTCAGGCTGATCGCGTCATGCGGCGGGGCGGCGTCACCCGCGGGGGCGCAGGGTGAATTCGAAACAGGCCCCTCCGTCGTTATAAGCCCGGATGTCGCCCCCGTAGGCCTCCACCAGCAGCTTCACCGTGGCCAGCCCCACGCCCGTCACGCCCTCTTCCCCGCGCGAGAAGGGCTCGAAGGCGTCTTCCAGGCGGCCGGGCTCGATACCGGGGCCGTTATCCCGCACCAGGTAACGCAGGGTTCCGTCCCTCTCCCGGGCCAGCTTCCGTATCTCCACCAAGCCGCTCCCGGTAAGGACGAACCTGATGGCGTTATCCAGCAGGTTGGAGAATATCCTGTACATGTCCACGCGGTGGGCGGGAAGGCGCCCGAGGTCCTCGTCCGTTTCAACCCTTACGCCCTTTTCCCGCAAGACCCCTTCCCTTTCCTTCACCACCTCGGCGACTAAGGCGTTAAGGTCCACTTCCCCCACGACAGGCGAGAGTGCCCGATCGCGGGAGATGCGCAAGGTCTCCTCGATGAGGTAAATGGCCTGCCGCGACGAGGAGATGATGGAGGAGATGACCTCGCCTACCTCCTCCCTGCCGGCCCCGGGGACGGCAAGCAACCTCCGCAGCGTCTCCGCCGCGGCCGTGATATTGGCGATGGGCGCCCTGAGGTCGTGCGACACCGCGTGCGCGTAGGCCTCGAGTTCCTCGTTTATCCTGCGCATCATCTCCTCGCTCCGCACCCTTGCGGTGATATCCACCCCCAGCCCGTAGAAGAAATCCAGCGCGCCGCCGTCGCGAAGGACCGGTTTCCCGTGCCACTCCACGACGATCTCGCGCCCGTCCTTCGCCCTGACACGGTTGATGTTGACCCTCGGAGTGCCGGATTTCACCAGGGCCTCGAATACCTTCGCCAGCCCCGCCCTGTCCCCGGGAGGCACGAACTCGCGCAGGTACTCCTTCCCCACCACCTCCTCCCTGGTGTAGCCCAATTCCCTGAGCATCATCTCGTTCATGTTCAAGGTCTTTCCCCGCGGGTCAATGGCCACGAAAAAGACGGGGAGGGAGTCGATGAGCTCGCTGCTGAAGTGCCTCTCCCACAGCAGGTCCTCCCGCAACCCGCGCTCAACCTCCAGGTTGTTCAGCCAGCGTTCCAGCTTCGCCTCCGCCACGTTCCCGCCCAGGTACTCCTCGGGAGGCAGGTAATAGAAGTTCTCGTACAGGCGGCCGCCCACCACCACCAGGGGGTGGGTGGTGACCACCTCGAGCAGAAGATCGGCGCCGAAAGCCCTGCGGTCGTACTGGCATATGGCGAGGCACATGCTGCCCGGGAAGAAGCGGTTCAGCTTGGCCTCGTATTCCATGAGCCTACGAGAGCCGGGCAATCCCCTGAGCGCCCAGCTCATCTCCCCGCTCACCCGCAGGGCGGCGTAGCCTTCCTCGAGGGCCCTTTCCGTCTCGGCGCGCAGGAGCTCGATCATGCGGTCGGGGTCGAAGGTCCCTCCCCTCGTGTACGCCTCGGAGGAGGTTTGCACGACCAGCTGCCCGCGCTCCAGGAAGGGGGCAGGGTCGACCCCCTCTTCACGCAGGTAAGCCAGGATGGTGGAGGCCGTGTTCTCATCCGTGATGCAGAGGACCTTGTGCCCCTGCTCAAGGCCCCGGCGCAGGAAGGGGGTCAGCAGTGAGCGGTGTTCCTCCTCGCTTTCATAGATGCAGCACAGGTGTTCTCCGGGCTCCAGGTGCTCCGGGCTTCGCAGCTCCCGACGCCGCGTGTCCGCTCTCTTTACGCCTTTCCCCGCCTTCCTGCCTCTCCTTGGCCCGTTCCGCCCGTTCTTGCTTCGCATCATCCGCTTCTCGCCTTGTCCGGTCCTGCCTCGTCCCGTCCCCGTTCCTTCTCTCCCGACTCTTCCTTCCTTTTCTCCCCAGCCCTTTCGCCCTTCCTTTCCTCTTCCCTCGCCTGCCCCGTCTCCAACCCCCTTTTTCTCTCGCCCATCCTTCCGCCCGCGCCTCCCTCGCCCCCTCACGACCTCAGGCTTCATCCTCCGAAGAGACGCCACCTCCCCCCTCGGCCGGCGTCAGGGGGAGGGTGAAGGAGAAGACGGTCCCGCCCCCCTCCCTGGGTTCATTCCATATCCTCCCACCGTGTCTTTCCACGATCTCGCGCGCTATGAAAAGCCCCATGCCCATTCCCGGGGTGGAGTGGTGCAGGGCGTCCTCGACCTGGTAGAAGCGCCGGAAGACCTTTTCCCTCTCCCCTTCCGGGATCCCCACACCGCGGTCGCGGACGGAGAGGAGAAAGGCCGTGCCGTCTTTCCCGGCCTCGATCTCCACCACGGAACGGGGCGGCGAGAAGGAAACCGCGTTCTCCAGGAGGATGAGCAGGACCTCCAGCAGCCTGTCCGTATCCGCCTCCAGTACCGTCTCTTCCCGGGGCAGGCGGAGCTCGAAATCGTTGTCGAAGCCTCGCCGGCGCATCTCCCGCACCGCTTCCGTCACGACGGCCCGCACATCCGTGGGGCGTTTCTTGATCGTGAAGCGGCCTCTCTCGATTCGCGCTATGTCCAGGAGCTCGGAGACCAGGCGCGTTAGGCGGTCCACGCCCCGCCCTATGGCCTGCATGAACTCCTCCCGTTGCTCGTCTCCCAGCTCCTTCCAGCGCTCGCTCAGGCTGGTCACGTAACCCTTGATGACGGTGATGGGGTGGCGCATCTCGTGGGAGGCAACGTCCACGAAATCCTTGAGCTCATCCTCGTGGCGCAGCCTCTCGAGCTCCACGGATATCACCCGGGCCAGCGTCCCCGCCGTCTCGACGTCCCCGGCGCTCCATTCGCGAGGCTCCCGGTCATAGGCGGCGAGGTGCCCCGCCGCCTCCCCTTCCGCCGGCACCGGCACAAGCAGGCAGGAGCGGAAAGCGAAGCGGGATACCAGGGGATCCCGGTGCGAGCCGGGAACCAGGGAGAGATCGGGGAAAGCCGCGTAACCTTTTTCCCGCAACTCGTTCCAGGTGCGAAGCACCCCCTCCGCCTCTCCGTCGGGCAGGGCGAGGAACCTCTCCTCTCCCGCCAGGGTGGTTATGAGCGTGTGCCGTCCTCTCGCGAAAAGGTACAGGGCCGCGAGTTCACAACCCAGTGTCTCCCGCGCTCCCTCGAGCAGGGAAAAGATGTTTTCCATGGCGTCCGTGCCCAGGCCGAGGATCACGCGGCTCACCTTGTCCCGGTGTTCGCGGGACCTCTTCGACTCCGTGATGTCGAGGGCGGTAAACACGGTCCCGGCGGAAAGGTCGCGGGGGTCCAGGAAGGTCGAGCTCAGGATGACGTCTATGATCCGCCCGTCCTTGCGCCTCCACCTGGTCTCCAAGGAACCCACGCCCCTCTCGGCGATATCCCGGTACTTCACCTCTCCCACGCGCCTGTATTCCTCCTCGTCGGGGTAGAGGATCCTGGCGCTCCTTCCCACCAGCTCCTCTTCGCGGTAGCCGAGCATCTCGCAGAACCTTCCGTTCACCTGGAGGATGGTCCTCTCCGGGTAAGAGACCATGCCGATGCCGACCGGGGCGGCTCGGAAGATGCCGGCCAGCTCCGATTCCCTCTCCTGCAACGCCCTCTCCGCCCGCCTGCGCTCGGTGATGTCGATGGCCAGCTCGAAGCGCGCGTCGCGCCCGTCCGGCCAGCGGATGAGGCGGTCAACGATGAGGTAATCCCGGTCCAGCACCGGGTTGTGGTATTCCCAGTGGTGAGCCCGACCTGGGTTTGCCAGGAGGATGGGGTTGGTGCAGAAGGAGCAGGGCTCATCGAAACCCTGGAACTCACGGTAGCAGATGCCTCCCGTGGGGTCCTTCCCGAACCTCTCCTTCAGCGCCCGGTTACAGAAGAGTATCTCGTGGCTCTCGGGATCGGACACGTAGATGATCTCGTCGATGCTGTCGAAGATGGAGAGGAGCTGTTCCCTCTCGAGGTCGGCATCCTCCACCGCCGCGCTCAACCTGGAAAAAGAGTGCTCCAGCTCCTCCACGCGTTTCCGCAGGGCAGCGATCTCGGCGAGGAGCTCCTCCCGGCTCTTTTCTGCCTCCCCGCCCGTCCCGTTCTCCAGCATCGCCATCCACCCCAGACTCTCCCCGAGGGTGAAACCGCCGTTCCCGTATCCCCCTTCTGTTTTCGTCTTCCCCTTGGATATATTTTACCCGCCGACCTGACCGAATGGCCAGGAAGCGGCCATTTCCTCCTTAGCCTCGTCGAGGTTTTCGCTTCCTCGACCGACCCGGGCATTGGGGAGGGTGGGTTGAGCGTCCTTGAACACTTGAGATATCCGCCCTTTCTTCCTCGCTCAGCTGTTCTTGTCGGGATGACATGATGGTCTCTCAACCTTTTCAACCAACAGCGCCTGCCGAAACGTTACAGGATCGCGTCCTTTCCGGCGGCAGGTTGACCGTGGGTCAACGGGACGGCCGCGCAAGGCGGCCGTGCATGCGGCCCTTGCGGGCGTTTACGGGTTTTTGCGCGGGCTTTCCTGCTTCTTACGGGCTCCGTTGCGCTACTTTACATGCTCTGCCGACTTTTGTGCGGGCTTTACGGGCTTTTGCCCGCATTATTCATATTGTCACCGTGATGCGCGATAATCAATGTAGCCGAGTTTGACGCAGCCGGGTTCGCAAGAGCGCGTCCCGGGAAGGAGCCCCCAGGGACATGCGGGGCGCGCGGCCATGGCGGGTCATGGTAGGTAAAGGACGCGCGGGAAAGGGGGTGCCGCTGCCGGGAAGATGGCGGAAGAAGGATCGAGGGTCGCTTCCGGGGACTATTTCCGACGCCTCATAGATTACGCCCTGGACGTCATAACCGTGCTCGACGGGGAGGGCAGGGTTATGTACAATAGTCCCTCCCTCAAGCGGATCCTGGGTTACGAGCAGGATGAGCTGAACGGCAGGTCGTGCTTCGATTTCGTGCACCCCGAGGATGCGCCTGAGGTGCTGAAAGCCTTCTATGAGAGCAGGGAGAAGCCCGGCGTTTCGGAGACGGTGGAATACCGCTTCCGGCACAAGGACGGGAGCTGGCGCTACCTGGAATCGGTGGCCAGCAACCTCATCCAGGACCAGGTGGTGCGGGGACTGGTGGTCAGCTCCCGCGACGTGACCGACCGCAAGCGGATGGAGATGGGGCTTCGCGAGTCCGAGTTGATGCACCGTGGCCTGATCAGCATATCCCCGGACGCCGTGACCGTCTCGGACCTCGAGGGCAACATAACCTACGTATCGCCCCAGACGCTGAAGCTGCACGGCTTCAAGCGCGAGGAGGAGATGCTGGGGATGAACGCCATACGCCTGGCGGCCCCCGAGGACCGCGAGAAGGCCCTGGCCATATACCAGATGACCCTGGAGGAAGGGGCGGTGAAGGGCGCCGAGCTCGCCGCCCTGCGCCGTGACGGCAGCCGCATCATGGTGGAGATGAACATCACCCTCGTCCGCGATGCCCATGGAGAGCCCCGGGCCCTGGTGGCCTTCACGCGCGACATCACCGATAGGAAAAGAATGGAAATGGAGCTCCAGAACCGCAACGAGGAGCTGGAGGCCTTCGCCCACACCATATCCCACGACCTCCTCACCCCGGTGGCCATCGTGGAGGGTTACGCCAAGGCGGCCCTGGAGGCGGACGCAGAAGGCCGCGCGGAAGCGGAGAGGGAGTGCCTGGAGGCCATCGCGCGGGGGGCGAAGCGCATGAGCGAGCTCATCACCTCCCTCCTGCAGTACGCGCAGGCCGGCCACGCGGACCTGGAATCGCTGAGTGTGGATTGCGAGGAAATTCTCCTGGAAGTGCTCATGGACCTCGAGGAGGAGATCAGGAAGGCCGGCGTTTCCATCTCCATCCAGGACCACCTGCCCGCGGTGAAGGCGGAGCCGGTGAAGCTGCGGCAGGTCTTCTCCAACCTCATAGGTAACGCCCTGAAGCACATGGGCGCGGTGAAAAACCCGCGCGTAGAGGTGGGAGCCGCGCGGCGGAAAGGGCTGGTGACCTTCCACGTGCGTGACAACGGCGTGGGTATCCCCCCCTCCATCCAGCGGCAGATCTTCGAGCCCTTCAAGCGTTTTTCCCTGGAGGGGACCCCCGGCCTGGGGATCGGCCTCTCCACCGTGAAACGCGCGGTGAGGACCTGGGGCGGGGACACCTGGGTGGAATCCACGCCCGGGGAGGGGACCACCTTCTACTTCACCGTCCCCGCCGCGGAGGATTGACCCACGGCGCACATCGCGCCGCGCGGGACCGCGGGCGTCTCTCCCGGCGGGTTGTTTCGAGAAAACGAAGAAAAGAGATGATGCGCCGTCGCCTGGAGGGCTCGCGGCGGCAGAGGACATCTTGCCAGGCGGGTGTGGCGTCCGCGTGTGAGCCGCTTACGGGTGTGCCGCCTGGCAGCCGGTCCCGCAAGGGACTCGAAGGGTAGGGTGACGATCCGGGACGGGGCGGTGCCGCAACGGAGCGAGGCCGCCGGGGGATCTTTCACTGCTTGCGTCGTATACTTTATGGGAACCCGGGATGGGAACCCGGAGAGGCGCGGCGAGACAAGGGAAGGTTGTCGCGGCCGTTCCCGCGCATGGCGCCACGCACACGAAAAAAAGGAGAGCGAGGAGAAGTGGAAACGGACCTCAAAAAGATACGCAGGATGGCAAGGGAACGCGAGGCGGAAGTCGACGCGTTCATCGAGGAGCTGAAAAGCAGGCGCGTATCCAAGCGCAGGCTGGACGCAGCACTGAAGCGCTTCATGAAGGAAGCCATGCCCGCCTTCGACTGCACCAGGTGCGCCGCCTGCTGCAAGGAGGCTTACGTGGTGGTGGAAACGCCGGACATCGCCCGCCTCGCCTCGGCCGCGGGCATGAAGAGGTCGGAGTTCCGCGCCGCTTACGTGGGCAGGAACGAGGACCGCGACACCTGCCTTAACCGCCGCCCCTGCCCCTTCCTGAAGCGCAACCTCTGCGTCCACTACGAGGCGCGCCCGGACTGCTGCCGCGAGTACCCGTTCTCCCTGGCCGTGGACAGCACCGATAAGCTCGACAACCTCTCGGCCAACTACCTAGTGTGCCCCGTGGTCTTTCATGCCGTGGAAAGGTTGCGCGCCGAGTTCTCCGCTTGACCGCGTTCGCGATCTAACCGTTCCGGGACCGCGGGAGGCCAAGTTCCGGGGGAATATACCGGGCATGAGGATCCAGTATGTGTGCCGTGCCGTTGCGCCTGACGTGCGGCAATGAGTTGTGCCGGAAAAGCGCGTGTTTCCACGAAAGGGAAGGCGGCACCCCAGGGGCATCGTGGCGCCCCGGTTGTTTCCTGCCGCGCTTGCATTTAGAATACCCTTAACGAGCATAAGCACACATCTACTGGATGGAGGTATATTTTGCCAAGACCGATCAAGCCCAAGCTGGTGAAGGAAGCGCCCAAGGCGGATTACTACAAGCCGCGCGGGATCCCCCTGGGGCAACTGGATGAAACCCTCATGCGGTTAGAGGAGCTGGAGGCGCTGCGCCTGGTGGACCTGGAGGGAATGTACCAGGAGGATGCCGCGCGGGAGATGGGCATCTCCCGCCAGACCCTGCAGCGCATGGTCACCGAGGCGCGCGCCAAGCTCATCGACGCCATCTACGCGGGCAAGGCGGTGCGCATCGAGGGGGGGACCTACATCATGCAGGAAGGGGCCGGCCGTTACCGCTGCGGAAGGTGCGGCGACATCATAGCGCCCGGGTACGGCAGGCGCAGGAAGGGATGGAAGTGCCCCTCGTGTGACGGTTAGATCCCGGCGGCAGGCCTTGTCGACAGTCCGAGTTCCACGTTCAGCAGGGGAGGGGATACCGATGACCGATTTTGCCGGCTTTTACCGGGATATCCTGGCTTCTTTCGCCGCCTACCCGGCCATCATCCACGGGGACCGCACCATCACCTACCGTGAGCTGGACGAGCGGACCAACCAGCTGGCCCGTGCCCTGCTGGGGCTGGGAGTGAAGCGCGACGAGAACATCGGCATAGCCGAGTACAACACGCCGGCCTTCCTGGAGACGGTGGCGGCGGCATGGAAGATAACCGCCCGCGCGGTCACCTTGAATTTCAAGTTCAAGGAATGGGAGTTGAAGCACGTGATCGAGGACGCGGAGATGCACACCGTGATCTTCAACGAGGACATCGCCGACCGCATGGCGAATCTGAGGCCCGAGCTTCCGGGCGTGAAGAATTACGTGATCATCGGTGACCGCCGCGTGGAAGGCATGCTCAACTACGAGGAGCTGGTGGAGAAGGAGCCCCGCAGCCGCCCTACCCCTCCCTGGGAGGGCTTCCGGGACGACGACATCGTGGTCATCATGTACACGGGAGGGACGACGGGTTATCCCAAGGGCGTCATCTACACGCACGACCAGGTCCTCAGTGCCCCCCTGGAGGCGATGATACGCAACCTCGCGGGGGGTTTGTCAGACCTTTCCAGGGCGCCGCGCCAGGTCTTCGAGGGCATCGAGAAGACCCTGCACATCCCGGGCACCGCCCGCGCCCTTCCCTGGCTGCTCTCCCGCAACGCCACCCGCAAGGCCCTTGTGGTGGCGGGGAAAAAGGCGGGGCCCTTCATCAAGTGGGCCCCCGACCCGGTGATGCGGGCCTCGCTATGGCTCATGGCCAGGCTGACGGGGGGAAAGGTAAGGATGGTCCTTGCCAGCCCCATGATGCACGCCTGGGCCTACAACCACGCCCTCATCGGGATGATCGGGGGGTTCACGAGCATCATGCTCCCCTCCAAGGGCTTCGACGTGCAGGAGATGCTGCAGGCCATCGAGAAGCACCGCGCCAACGTGCTGGTGGCGGTGGGCGACGGGCAGTGCCGCCCCTTCGCCGACGAGCTCGACCGGGCGGCCGCCGGGGGGCGCAGGTACGACCTCTCCTCCCTACTGGTAATCCTTTCCAGTGGCATGGCGCTATCCGTGGACGTGAAGCGACGCCTCCTCGACCACCTGCCACAGCTGATCATCCTGGACGTGCTCGCCTCCACGGAGGGTCACTACATCTCCGTCACCCCCTACACCGCGGCCGACCGCGAGCTGGAGAAGACGGTCTTCCGGGTGAGCGACATGGTCAAAGTGATAACCGAGGACGGGGCGGAAGCCCGCCCCGGGGAGATCGGCGAGGTGGCGGTGGCCCGGGAGCACCAGGGGTCCTCCGGGTATTACCGCGACGCGGAGAAGACGGCCCGCACCTACCGCCGGGTGGGTGGCAAGACCTACATCTTCACGGGCGACATGGCCATGGTGGACGAGAGGGGGCATATCCACCTCATCGGGAGGGGATCCGGGTGCATCAACACCGGCGGGGAGAAGGTGTTTCCCGAGGAGGTGGAGGAAGTGATCAACCGCCACCCGGCGGTGGAGCTCTCCGGGGTGACTTCCGTCCCCCACCCCCGCTGGGGGGAGGCGGTGACCGCGGTCATCCAGCCCAAGCCGGGGGCTTCGCTCACGGATGAGGAGATCATTTCCTGGTGCAAACAGCACCTGGCCGATTACAAGGCCCCCAAGTACGTGCTCTTCGTGGACGAGCTCCCACGCCTCATAACCGGCAAGGTCCATTACCGGGAGATAAAGAAGCTGGTGAGCGAGAAATACGAGCGGGGCGAGATGGCCGTCGATTAGGCGCGACCGGGTTTCAGAAGAGGCGGAGTTGCCCCCTGGGGATACCGTGAAGATGCCGGGGAACGGCGGCCTCTTCCCCATCCTCCCAGAGTGGAAGCTGCCCCGGCGTCACCCCGAATCTGAGGGCATCAAGCATGGTCTGGCCGCCCGGCAGGTGGGGCAAGGACCCCCCCGCGGCGACACCGTTTGCCCCCACGTCGGCATAGAGGATGTAACGGTTGGCCTCCAGGTCGGTGAGGAGACCGCCGCCCATGACGTGCTCCTCCGACGCGGGTATCTCGATCCAACTGAAGCAGGCCTGCGGCCGGTGGGGATCGGGAAGCGAGAAGGCCCCGACCATCTCGTGGGGAGCCAGGACGTAGAGGCCGGACCAATCCGCGCGGCAGCTGCACTCCTGCGAGTACGCCAACGCGGACACCAGCTTCCCCCTCATCTCCGCCCTGGTCGGCGGCGCATCCGGGGCCGGTTCCATGCCTTCCAGGCAATCGGACCACAGCTCGCACTCGTAGTCCACGAGCGGCGAGGGCTCGGGGTGGAGCTGGTGCAACCTTATCTCCAGGGTCAACACCCTCTGCACCAGGCGCGCGAGGGAGGGGACCTCCCGCGGTGAGACCCTCTGGGCGCATAGCAGGGAGGCCAGCTCGCGCCTGCTCCTCTCGTCGGCGGACCTCCCGCGCAAGAGCTTTTCCGCCTCCCCGGGCGAGAAGGAGGCCAGCTCCGGGAGGCCCGAACAGAGCCGGGAGGCATGCCAGGAGACAGGCACCGCCACGCGGTTGAAAAAGGAGAGCGTGACCCCCTCGTTGGCCAGGAGTTCGCGGTAGATCTTCTTCCTCAGGTACCCGTCGAAGTGGAGCGAGAGCTCCTCCTCGTCCCCTCGCCGGAAGGCGCGCAGGCCGAGGATGAGGGCTTCGAGGACCCTTTCCTGCGCGGGCTTGAGCGAGCATTCCGTGAGCGCTCTCTCCAGGCCGCGGCGCATGGCCTCGTGCAGCCCGCGGAGATCGGTGGTGCCCCCACCCCTCAACCCGAAACGCCTGTGGTGCTCGTCGCCCGCGATGGCCGCGCAGGCTCTTTCGGGGCGCGCCAGCCTCCTGCCCCCCAGGGGGCCGCGCCCGTAAAGGATCAGCGTCACCAGGAACCGGCAGGCCTCGAAGAGGAAGGCGGCCGTCCTCCGCGTAAGGGGGCTGTCCAGGCAGGAGACGTGCAGGCGGCTTCCCCTCACTATCTCCGGCCCGCCGCTCGCCACCGCCTCGGTCCCGTAAAGCCTGACCATGTCGTCGTTCAAGAAGGTGGTCCCGTCTTCGCAGATGGGACGGCGCACCATGAACCCCCGCGGAGAGCATGAGAAACCCCGCAGGGTGAGACCGCCGCAGCCCAGGAGGGGCATGAGGGCCGCCAGCACGGTGCAGAACTCGAGCCCCTGTTCCCGCGTGAGCTCCGCGGAGTAATTCAGGTGGAAGGCGAGGGCGAAACGGCGTTCCTCGCCCGGCTCGAAGCGGGGCAATTCCGCCGGGCCCTCCGTCATGATCGACCCCTCGGGCGCTTCCGAGCAAGCGCCCACCACGCGGGACAGCAATCCCCCGTATTCATCCAGGTAAGCAAGGCAGGCGAGCGCGTCGTAGGCCTCCGGCGTGGAGACCTCCAGCACGTTCAGGTCCTCGATGGCGAGGCACCCGCCGTCGTGAAGCACGTACTTGGCAAGGCCGCTTCTCGTGCTCACCAGGTACCGCACCCATCCTCCCCTGGCCGAGAGGACCCTTTCCAGGTCATAGGCCAGGCAGTCCATCAACCACCAGGCGAATTCCCCGTGTTCTTCAGCGGGCGGGGGATAGATGAGGGCGTACTCCCTCTCCATCCCGCCCAGCAGGAGGGGAAGCGCCGGCTTCGCTCTCACATGCATCTCCCGTCGCCGTCTCCCTCAGCCATGGAAGGCTCCCATCGAAAACTGTCCCCTTTCTTGAGAGCCTCCTCAGCGCGGCGCGGCCGGAAAGCGGGCCATGGAACGCCCGCCTTGAAAACCAGCCCCTTCGCTGCCGGTCTTCCTACGTTCACCCACGCGTTCACCCACGCGAGCCGTCGCTCACGGAGGCGCCGCTTCAATCCCCGTGGACATCCGGCAGGGTATAATCTATAGCATTACCCGTCGCCAGACGGATCCTCAACAGGTGGGGTTCTCCGAGGGGAATCCCATGAAGCGGCCTTTTCCGCTCTGTCTTCCCATCCTCCGGGGCAAGCGGAAGCGCTTTCTCGGTTACTTTTGCTTCCCTTGCTTCTCTTGCTACCTTTGCTTCCCATTTTTTCATTGTCTCCATTGTCTCCATTACCTCCATTGCTTCACTTACTTTTCTTATTTCCCATGCATCAACCGCATCAATTGCTTCCATTGATCTTCCTGTTTCCATCGCTTCCATCGCTTCCTTTACTTCTCCCGTTTCCTCCAGCGCCTCTTTTCTCATTCTCCGCTCCCTTCCTTGCCGATCATCTCCGCCGGTACCGCCGGGTGGTGCCACTCACGTAACCCACCTACATGCATGCCATACTCCCCAGCCGCGGGAACCCGGTCCCGTTCCCATGTCATAAACACAACCCGGCGTTGATAATATTAAGCGGAGGGAACGACAATTGCTTGATGACCGTTAGCAGGCCATGGCGGCCAGACACTCATCTCGCCCTCCCGCCTACCCGGATAGCGCGAATATCCGCGAGGCGCGGGTTTTTCCGGACACCTTTCCTGCCCTATACCCTCGGTGTCCCGGCGTGCCCTCTCCGGTCATCGAGGATACGCACCCGGGTAATCCCTAAGGCTCTAGTAATCGTAGATCGAAGATGTGACCCCATACCCCTCAGGGGACGGTGAAGCCGACCGAGTCGTGTGCCCAGGTCCTCGCCCGGTTGTACATGGCCCGCTCGCAGATGACCGGCCCTCCCGAGGTCACCCGCACCTTGGTGGAGATGCGCTCGCAGGTCAGCTGGTCGTGCAGGGGGAAGTTGGCGCGGGAGTTGCCGGGGATGACCGCGGCGTCCCAGGCGGGCACGTTCTTCTCCCCCTCCTCGGTCATGAAGGTGAGGTCCACCGTGACCGGGCCCGGGTTGGGGTTCTGCACGCAGATCCAGGTCTGGAAGTCGCCCTTGGTGCAGCCCTCGGCCAGGTACCAGATGTCGCTCGGGGAGGTCACCCCGACGGAGTCGTGGGCCCAGGTCCTCGCCCGGTTGTACATGGCCCGCTCGCAGATGACCGGCCCTCCCGAGGTCACCCGCACCTTGGTGGAGATGCGCTCGCATACGAGCTGGTCGTGCAGGGGGAAGTTGGCGCGGGAGTTGCCGGGGATGACCGCGGCGTCCCAGGCGGGGACGTTCTTCTCCCCCTCCTCGGTCATGAAGGTGAGGTCCACCGTGACCGGGCCCGGGTTGGGGTTCTGCACGCAGATCCAGGTCTGGAAGTCGCCCTTGGTGCAGCCCTCGGCCAGGTACCAGATGTCGCTCGGGGAGGTCACCCCGACGGAGTCGTGGGCCCAGGTCCTCGCCCGGTTGTACATGGCCCGCTCGCAGATGACCGGCCCTCCCGTGGAGACCACCTTGGTGGAGATGCGCTCGCATACGAGCTGGTCGTGCAGGGGGAAGTTGGCGCGGGAGTTGCCGGGGATGACCGCGGCGTCCCAGGCGGGGACGTTCTTCTCCCCCTCCTCGGTCATGAAGGTGAGGTCCACCGTGACCGGGCCCGGGTTGGGGTTCTGCACGCAGATCCAGGTCTGGAAGTCGCCTTGCGTGCAGCCCTCGGCCAGGTACCAGGTGTCGCTCGGGGAGGTCACCCCGACGGAGTCGTGGGCCCAGGTCCTCGCCCGGTTGTACATGGCCCGCTCGCAGATGACCGGCCCTCCCGTGGAGACCACCTTGGTGGAGATGCGCTCGCATACGAGCTGGTCGTGCAGGGGGAAGTTGGCGCGGGAGTTGCCGGGGATGACCGCGGCGTCCCAGGCGGGGACGTTCTTCTCCCCCTCCTCGGTCATGAAGGTGAGGTCCACCGTGACCGGGTCCGGGTTGGGGTTCTGCACGCAGATCCAGGTCTGGAAGTCGCCTTGCGTGCAGCCCTCGGCCAGGTACCAGGTGTACGGGAGGTCCGAGATCCGCTGGGCGTAGATGTCGGGATATGCTGCGGCGTTGCGCTTGTCTTGCCAGGTGATGACGGCGCCGCCGCTACCGTCCGGGGCTATCTGCGGTTCTTCGGCGTCGCCCGGCGATCTTGTGCGCACGGCCAGCCCGTTCGCGGCCCAGAGGGCACGCCCCGATGAGTCCAGCTTCTGGGCGTAGATGTCCCATTTGCCGCTGCGGCGGTCCTGCCAGGTGATCTTTGCCCCTCCGCCTATATCCGGCGTCATCTGCAGGTTTATGGCGTCACCGGCCGGGCCGCTGCGCACGGCCACCCCGTTGGCGGTCCAGAGGGCACGCCCCGAGGAGTCCAGCTTCTGGGCGTAGATGTCCTTTACAGCGTTGCGGGTATCCTGCCAGGCGATAACGCAACCGCCGCCCACTCCCGGCGTGATGCGGGGCTCTTCGGCGTAACCGGCCGGGCCGCTGCGCACGGCCACCCCGTTCGCGGTCCAGAGGGCACGCCCCGTGGAGTCGACTCTCTGGGCGTAGACGTCCGGCGTTTCCACCCAGGTGATGATGGCGCCGCCGCTACCGTCGGGCGTGATCCGGGGGTCCTCGGCTTGCGTCGTGCCGGTGCGCACGACTATCCCCGATGGACACCAGAGGATGTTCCCCGCGGAATTGATCCTCTGGGCTTTTATGTCTCTGTCGCTTTCACACCAGGTGATGATGGCGCCGCCGCTGCCGTCGGGGGTGATCTGGGGTTTCATGGCGCCGCCCCCGCTCAAGCACACCCCGTTCGCGGTCCAGAGGGCACGCCCCGCGTAGTCGATCATCTGGGCGTAGACCTTGAAAGTGGCATCGCGCCAGTCGTACCAGGTGATGATGGCGCCGCCGCTGCCATCGGGGGTGATCTGGGGCAGGTAAGCGTTGTCCGCCGGGCCGCTGCGCACGGCCACCCCGTTGGCGGTCCAGTAGACGCCCCCCGAGGGGTTGACCCTCTGGGCGTAGATGTCGCTTACGTCGTCGCGGTAATCCTGCCAGGTGATGACGGCGCCGCCGCTCCCGTCGGGCGTTATGCGGGGATTGCGGGCATCACCGTCCGGGCTGAGGCGTACGCCCACCCCGCTCGCATTCCAGAGGACGCGTCCTGCGTAGTCGACCCTCTGGGCGCATATCTGGGAATGGCCGCCCCTCATCTCCTGCCAGGCGATGATGGCTCCCCCGGCCTGGTCCGAGGCCGGTTGTGGATGGAAGGCGCCGCCGGAATCGGTGCGTACGCCCACCCCCTCATCCGTCCACCGCGGCTCGGCAGCGTCGGCCGGGGCCACGCCGAGGCAGAGCATGGCGAGCAGCAGGCAGGCTGGGAGGGCCCTCCACATCGCACGACTCCTCACGAGAACCTCCATGAGAACCTCCTTCCTTCCCTCTCGCGGGGCTCTCTTCCCCAAAGGCCTCGTCGGCGCTCTCCGTTTTCCGCGTATCGTCCTTCGTCCCTCTCTCTTCAACGTCCGGACTCATCCCTTCTTTCCACCCACGGCAACCCTTCCTCCCACCTCTTCACGCGTAGCCCCCCTTGCTCTCCTACGGGGTCTCCGGACGCTAAATGCGTGGAGGTCTCCCCTCGTTTCCGGGCGCGCCAGGCGGCGTGCTCCCGCCTCGAAAAAGAACGGCAAAGGCGCCGCCCGGACACCGGGTTCACGGCAGAGCCCCAACGATTTGGTCTTGTGGTGATACGCCGACCGCCGTGTCATGGTTCCCCTGTATCCATGTAATATTATACCATTTTGTATGCTCCACTCTACACCTCTTGTTACCATATATTACCATATTTTAAGAAGGTCGCCATGGTGCCCTTGAACCCTGCCCCTGAACCCTGTCCTTGATCCCTGCCCCTGAACCCTGTCCCCGAACCCTGTCCTTGAACCCTGCCCCTGAACCCTGTCCCAGAACCCTGTCCTTGATCCTTGCCCTTGATCCTTGCCCTTGATCCCTGCCCTTGATCCCTGCCCTTGAATCCTGTCCCCTCTTCCTCACGCAGCCTTTCCCTCCCTGGACGCCTCCGCGTGCGGCGGAAACTTTCGCGCCGCCTCGGGAGGAGAACGTCGCCGCCGGCAAGGCGGCGGGATCCCCGCCGCGGAAGGGGGCCCCTTTTTCCCCGCCGCGACCCGTCCCCGGGCGGCGCGGACAAACGGGCCGGGTCCCGGCACCCGGTACGATCCGGTCGCGGCTTTTCCTTTGCCGCTCCTCTCCCGGAAGCAAGAAAAAAACAGGCCAGGCCCAGGGACATGCCCTCTGACCTGGTCTTTTACTGGTGGCGAGAGGCGGAATCGAACCGCCGACGCCAGGATTTTCAGTCCGATAAGCGGGTTTTTCTCCTATTTTTACCATTTTCTTTTTTTCTCTTACAATCCTTATTCTTCGCATGGTTAAGCCATAAATGGAGGGGTAGTTTTCCTTTTACCTGTTTTTCCCTCTCTTCTCGTGCGTCCCGTTCTTCGGGAGCATTTCGGGAGCGCGGCTTCGAGGAGAAGGGAGGAATCGGAGTTTGGACGTTTCGGATTGCCCGATAGATGGTAAAATAACAGCGCCGTGAGGCGTATAAGGGAAAATATCGGTTTCCACATTGTTCTCAGTCAGCCTGTCGAGGCCTGAGCCCGAAACTAGGGTCCAGGCTTAAAGTGGTCGGGGAAGCGAAGGGGAGGAGACCATGAGCAGCGCGAATTATTTCGCTATCGGGGTGGCGTTGCTGGTTGCCTGCGCCGTGAGCCTGGGGGTGTTCATCTACATGTATGCGGCGGGGGAAGGCTCTTCGTATGGCAAGCCGCCGAAGCGGAAGACCAGCGCCCTTCCACTACAGCAGAAGGAATACGACGCCGAATACGAAGTAGCCCTCAAGAAGTACGAGGACGCAAAGGCCACAGCTTCTGCGGAGCGTAGCCTGTGGCTGATACTCATAATCGCCGTGGGAGCCCCGCTGTTCATCCTGGCCTCGCTTTTCTTCATACTTTCAGCGGTCGCTAAGCCGCGTGAGGGTTAGTCCGGTTGTGACGAGAGTGTAGGTGTAGTGACGCACCTGCTCCGGGTGAGCCGGGGCCCCACCTTCAGGTGCCCGACCCCTTGCGGAGCTCCTCCATCACCTTCAGCTGTGCTTCCTCCTCCGGGGAGAGCAGCCCGTGCTTGCGGAGGAAAGCGATCTCTGCGGCGGGATTGCAGTGCTTAGGGGGATCCCCATATTCTGGCGCCTCGAATTCCCACCATGCGGCGGGGCGGAGGCCGGGCGCGCACGCCGCCATGAGCTCCTCCCGGTGTTCCTTCCAGGCGGCACGCTTGAGGAAGGGCGTTTCAAAGGCGGACCTCCCGGCTTTCCCGATCCACAACTCGAAGAATTCAGCATCGGAAAGTTCGTTCCGTCTCTTGCGTCGCTTCGGCATACGATCACCTCCCCGGGGGCCGCCCCAGCGGGCCGGGCGGCTCCTCGTTGAAGCCTAACTGTTTCCAGGCCCGAAAGAAGGCGAGCCGGGCTTCTTTCTCCACCTGCAGGAGGGGGTTAGCCCGCTGGCGCCCGGAAGGGTCGGTGACGACGAGGCCTTCTTCTTGTATCGCCTCCCACGCCTCCCGGTATCGGTCGTAGGCCTCCAGGGCCACCTGCAACAAGACCAGGTCGGACGGCTCCAACATCCACGTGGCGTTTAGCGCCGCCCAGATCTCCTTCGATTCCTTACTCAATTTTCGTGGTGCTTTCATCGTTCAGCTCCCCAATTCCTCATATGCGGTTACGAGTTTCTCTCGCAGAAAGGTAAGCGTCGGTCTGCCGAGATGATTCGCCAGACTTTTTACCTACCCCTACCATGAATTCTCTCATGACACTCACGGCATAGTGCCGTAAGATTATCCAGGGCGTCCCTTCCTCCTTTTCTCTTTCTTGAGGCGCTTTGGGGCTTAAATCGTCCGCCTTTGAGCGCCTTTCCCAAAAAACAGCCGCAAACAAGCGCCGCTTTCATCGCCGCCGCCTATCCCCGCATCCCCGCCCCGCGCTCCCGGGGCGGGAGGAATAAACCCTCTTATGCGCATTGCAACGCCGGCCTTTTGTTGACCCTGGACGTCCTGGATGCGCGCGTGACTTCACCGCCTTATGCAACACGGCCTATCCCTTCCCTTGTTGGGCAAACCCCACCCCCGCATCCTCCGGGGGGCTATCCCCCCGCGCTCGACCGGATCCCCCACCCTTGAGGGCGCACAGGGCCCGCTTCCTCCAGGCCGCAAGGCCCGACACATACGCCTTAAGGGTCAGGGGGTCCTCCACCCACTCGGCCCCACGGTCCAGCTTGTCCTTGGTTTCATATATCAGGTCGAAGGCGGCCAGGTCCTCCGGCTTCCGGGGCTTTGGCAACCCTCTTTCGGCCTCGAGGGAAGCCTTGCGCGCGAGCTCCCTGCAACGCCTTCTCTCCTTTTTCGCCTCCTCCTCCCGGCGCAGGCAATCCCGCTCCTCCCGGGAAAGGGGACGGTCCAGGGGAACCCCGGCCAGGTCGGCGGTATACTCCAGCGCCCGCTTGAAGTCCCAGCCGTTGACGGCCTGGAGAAAATCGATCGCATCTCCATGCGCGCCGCAGCCGTAGCAGTTGAAGCGCTGCCCTTTGGGGTCCACCACGAAGGAGGGGGTCTTCTCGTCGTGGAAGGGACAGAGGCCCCGGTAGAGCCGCCCCGCCTTCTTCAGTTGCACGTAGCCCGAGACGACCTCGACGATGTCCAAGCGAGCCTTAACGGCTCCGATGACGCTATCCATCCTCCACCTCCCCGAAAACGGCTTTCGGAGAGGCCTCAGGAGGCGCGACCTCAACCCGGCAAGGGGTTTTATATGCGCCAGTTTCCTCCAGGAGCCCGTTCGTGACCAGGGGGAGCCAGTCGCGGAAGTCCATCACCACCAAAGCCCCGCGCCTCCCGGCTTCCTTGATCACCAAGACCACCGGCTTCCCGTCCGCGCTGTATTTTCTCTGCGTCTCCCGGAAAAGCGACCATATGGCGAACCGTTTGCGCACTTTGCAGTCTATGTGCATGGGCCCGAAGGTTATATCGTCAACGCTCCGGCCCAGGCCCACGCGGCGCTCGCACCCCAGGGCTTGAGCCACGCTCCGCTCAAACTTTTTCCACGCTTTGTCCATCGTCCGATCACCCCCACAACACACCGCATAAAACCCACATTATACCCCGCATAAAACAAGCCCTCATACGCCCTGACCTGCACTTTTAAAAAAGGGTGGGTTAACCCTGGGGTTAAGGGGAGGGTTAACCCCCCGCTTAACCCCGCCAGGTTCATGGCCCTCCATAACTTCCGCACTTTTCCAATATCCGGCCTCCAGGGTCAGGAAGGAGCCCCGCCTGTCCTGGCCGCGCCGGCCGTGCTTCCACAGGGTGGTAGGGTGGGTGTAGAAGGTTCCCCTTTCGGTCCGAACCAGAATATACGCAGGTTTATACTCCTCCAGCCAGGCCACGTATATGCGTAGCCTTCCCGATGAGGCGGCATGACCCTCAATGCTCCATCTATCCCCCAAGGGAAGCACCTCCAGGCGGTCGGTCGCGGTGTTCTCGATGACCCTCCCGGAGTAGAGCCGGGAAATACGGATAGCCCTCTCCGCATCCGAGAGACCGGGAAGGTCGGGATCCCGGTCGGGAGGAAGCTTGGCTGGAGGGACGGCGTGCTCGGAGATGACCCTCTCCAGCTCCTCCCACATCTCTTTTTCCACGACCACCCGCTTGGCCTTATCGAGGTAGTAGCCCATATGATCACCCCTTTACGTATTACGAAATAAACGAATTAAACGAATTAAGCCCCGTCATTCCCCCCTTATTTCGTTTTTTTCGTTTATTTCGTATGCCCGCATATCGGAAGAGCTCCGCAGGTCGACCGTCTGTCTCCACCCGTTCGTAAGTAATAAGCCCGACCGCCATGAGGCCAGCGAGCGCACGCCTGATCCTTTCGCTGGAAATGTTGCGAGACAGAAAGGCCGAAATCCCGGTCCGGGTCATCCCCTCGGGGTATGCCCCCCCGAGGGCGGCCAGAATGTCATCGGCTACAGGATCCCCGAAGCGGTCACCGAAGACGTATCTCGCCGACGCTTCGGCGTAATCCCATAACGAGAGGGCCGCGTGCAGGTGGATGCGGCGGATGACCGGCGAGCAGTCTAGGAGCGCGTACAGGGTGGCGAGGCGCATCACTTGCGCCTCCGACCGGGCGATCATGGCCCCCAGCAGGCCGGGTTTCCCCTCGGAAAGTTCGGGGTATACCTCAGCCCACACCTGACGAGCCTCATCGTCCCGGCGAACCTCGGCCGTGTCCCGCGCGAAGTCGACGGCATCCTTGAGGCGACGGAGGAGAGGCGCGAAGTCCACTTGGGACAGATTGCCACCCTCTGGGAGACACTTGGAGCGACGCACGCACAGCCAAATAAACCGGTTGCCGAAGCCATTGCCCGCTTCCGTCTCTGTTAGGTGGCGCAACACCTCGTCTCTCGTGACATGGCCGACGACAGAAACGTGGGCGTCGGTGGCTTTCAGTGGGTCACGCCGGGTCAGCACCCGCAGATCCCCACGATCCCAGGCGTTGCGAATTACCACGGAGAGGGTGTTCCCCTCGCGGCGCATAACCTTCAACGGGGAAGCGAATTCGCTCTCGATGACGAAGAGGCGCTTATCTCCAACGCCGAGGTCATCGTCGCCGTTGCCGTCTCGCACCGTGTGGATGAGCCCCTCCCCGGAGGAAAGGCCGTGGACCACCCGGTCCTTCCATGTGGGGTCTACTGTTTCCAGGAGACGGAGGACCTGGCCCCGTGCGCTGTCCTTCCGCCCCTTGGCGGTCTCTCCGACGAGGACGAAGAACAGGTTAGTATGGTGGCGGTCGGCTTCCGCCACGAAATGTGGCCCCCGGCCTGTTAGGTTCCCAAAACCTGCCAGCAAGTAGGCCAACAGCGCCACGGGGTCGGCCTCGGTGTGGGGCTCTATAACCCGCACGATGTCCCCGGCCAGGCCGTGATATGCATCCTCTGCCAGGGGCTCAGGCCAGGAGGGCACGGAGGGAAGATCAAATTCTTTCTCCTCGCTGCCAAAAACGATCTCAGAGATGGGATCACGCACCCTTATCGCCTCCCCTTCCATACCCAAGTCCTCGGTGAAGTGCCCCCTCGATGAGCTCGCGCATCTTCCATGGCGCGACCTCGAGGACGCCCCTCTCCCTGAGCCGATCGGAAACCCAGAGCGCCGCTCCGACCTCTTCGAGCGAGAGCGTGCCCGGGTCGAGGCCGCCGTAGCGCTGCCGCTCGGCCTTTCGCACCTCCGCCCGGGGGTCGGCGATAATAGCGTTGACGTCCCGGACCCAAAAATTAGGCTTTCTCATCGCCCCCTCCACCTCCTCCCTCGCGGATTAGCCTCCCTACGATGTCGGGCGGAATTCTCCAATAACGGCCAAGCCGGATGGCCGGAATTTCCCCGCGCTGGAGCAACCTGTAAACCTCCCCCACCGGCACGTTGAGGGCCTGGGCGGCCTGTTCAACCGTGAGCAACCCGCCACCCTTTACCGACGACCTTCTCTTCCCACTCATCTCGCTGTTCCTCCTTTCGCTTCTCGCCCCGTTCTCGGGGCTTTGACATCCCTTCTCGTCCAACATATCATGAGGGCCATCTATAAAACGCTTACAATACGCTTACATTCGCCTGCCCCCTTTCATACGCGCTTCACTTGACTTCTCCCCCTTAATGTAGTATTAAGGTTATAGATATAACGCTTACCAAGCGCTTACATTTAGGAGCCCGGATGAATGGTGAGGCGATAATCGAGGAATATGTGGCCTTTGCCAGGGGCGCCGGCTTTCCGGCCCTCGACCCGGCGAAGCATCACGATGCCATAGAGGCGGCCCTGGCCTCCCGGGAGGAGGATTTTTACAACACCGAAGAGGTGTGGGGAGAGCTCCTTCCCTTCACCAAGGAGCGGGGCAAGAAGTTTGTTGAAGCCCTCCGGGAATATGACCTTTCCCAGGCGCGCCCCCCGGACATACAATCTCCGGCCCTGGAGGGAAAATGGTATCGGGCGCGCTCATACACCCTCACTTGCCGGGAGGGCCGGTTCCCACGGATCTATCCGCCACCCCCCGGGGAAACCCCGGAGATGGTCACTGTAAAGGAATGGTGGATCGAGGCGGCCTCAAAGCAGGTGGTGGAATACGCCCTGGAGGAGGGGGTCTTGGAGGAAGCGGTGAAAGCCCTTCTCGCGTTGACCCCGGAGCCGGAACGCCGCAGCGCCCGGAAAAGCCCGCCTATGCCGGAGGAGACCAAGGGCGAGGCCCTCGCCTTCGTCCGAAAATATGGGCCCTTAGGTTTGCTCTTCCGGGACATCTACGCCTTTACGACCCGCTTCTTAGGATCGTCCCCGCCGCGGGTGGAATTCCGGGTGACCTTAGGGGCGCAGTTCCAGCGCACGGAACCCCCCTCTTTACCCTTAAAGGAGCACTTTGGTTATCACCTGCGGAACCCGGAGGCGATCTACAAAGAGATCTTGGTAAAACCCCGTCTCTCCCTCCATGACGTGCAGGGGTTGGTTATAAATAGGCGTGATCTTTTCCGGGAGTATCGGGAAGCGGTGCACGAGATATATTATGCGGCCCTGGATTTCAAGCGGGCCTGCTACACCCTCCAGGGCTTAATCGAAGACCCCTTCGGCTTGGAACTCCTGGAGCGGGCGCTCTCTCGATGCCCGCTACGGTTAAGCCGGGAGGGCGGGGTGCGCTTCGTATTGAAACCCCGCTGTCTTTTGGACGCCCTCTATTTGCACGTGGCCCAAGGGCACGCTTTAGGAGGCCTGGAGTGGCGCGAGTGTAGGGGCTGCGGCAGGAAGTTCATCCCCCAGGGTCGGGAAAAATACTGCACGCAACGGTGCCGCTCGAGGACCAACGTCCGCAAGTGGCGCGCAAGAAAAAACCCCCCGCCCGGGAGGGAGCCCGGTGAAGGGCGGAGGGCATGATGGGCCGTGTGGCGGTTTCCTCGCGGCCCATGGTCTCCTCAAAGAAGGCCAACAAGTGAAGTGTAACATCCGGGGGTGACACTGCCAGGCGAGCTGTCAGCCTGGGGGGTTAGAATAGGCCGGGAAAGGAGGGAGCCGTGGCCTATATCAAAAAACGCGCCTGGCCGTCGGGGAAGATCTCCTACATCATCGGCTTCCGGGACCAGCACGGCCGCTGGAGGGAGAGGACGGCCGGGCCCCGGAGAAAGGACGCGGAGGCCCTCCTCGCGCGGGTTCAGCGGGAGATCGCCGCGGGGACCTACGGCCGGGAGGGGGACATCACCTTCGCGGAGTTTCTGGACGGCTACCTCCGGACGCGCGACGACCTAAAGGAAAGCACCCTCGCCGACTATGAAAGGACGCTGCGCAAGCACGCCCTGGGAAGGATAGGCAAGCTCCCCTTGCGGGAAATAACCCCGCGGACGGTCCAGGCCCTCCTTTCCGACCTAGAGATGGACGGGGTGAGCCCGGCCTTGCGGGGGAAGGTGCTCCGTTACCTCAAGGCGGCCCTGCGCCATGCGGTCAGCCTGGAGCTCATCGACCGGGATCCCTGCCGCGCCATAAGGGCCCCAAGGGTGAAGACCAAAGAACAGCGCCACCTGGCTCCCGGGGAAGTGGAGGCCCTGATCCAGGCCGCGGAAGCCGAGGTCAAACCCATCATCGCCCTGGCGGCCTACGCCGGCCTCCGCCAAGGGGAGATCCTGGCCTTGACGGGGGCGGATATAGACTTCGCCCGGGAGCACATAACCGTGAGGAGGACCTACCATTACGCCCACGGCTTCTCCGACCCCAAGACCCCGGCCTCCAGGCGCGTGGTGCCCATGATCCCCACCCTTAAGGCCATTCTCCTCGAATATTACCGTTCCCGGGGGACGCCGCGCCCGGACGACCTGGTGTTCTCCAACCGGGCGGGGAAGCCCATCGACCGGCGCAACCTGGTCAACCGGGGCTTCGAGCGCGCCCTGGAGGCTTCCGGGGTCCCAAGGATACGCTTTCACGACCTTCGCCATACTTACGCCAGCATGAATATTGAGGGCGGGGTGGACCCCAAGACCCTTCAAGCCATTATGGGCCACTCGAGTATCCGGGTGACCATGGACATATATGGCCACCTTTACCGGGAAGCCTTCCAGCGGGCCGCCAGGGCCCTGGAGGCGGTGGTGTCCGGCGGCCCCAAGGTCATCACCCTGCCCAAGAGGGAGGGGAAGGGGGATGGCCGATAACCCGCGGAAACCCATCCCGCGTCCCAAACTTCGGGAGTATTTCGGGAACGAAAACCTCCACCTGCCCGACAAAGGAAAACCAGGCCCAGGGACATGCCCTCTGGCCTGGTCTTTTGCTGGTGGCGAGAGGCGGAATCGAACCGCCGACGCCAGGATTTTCAGTCCTGCGCTCTACCGACTGAGCTATCTCGCCGCGCTATATCGACTCCCAGCGGGAGCGAGTACTCTGGCGGAACCGACGGGATTTGAACCCGCGATCTCCGGCTTGACAGGCCGGCGTGTTAACCTGACTACACCACGGCTCCGCTTCATCAAGAGAGCTCCGCGAGCGCTTCCTCGCCCACGAAAGGCCTCACCGGCCTCCATCCAAACGGGCCTTCACCTAAATAGTATCCGAAGTCATCCCCTCGGACAACGATATATGCTGGTGCCCCCAGCGGAATTCGAATCCGCGTCACCGCCTTGAAAGGGCGATATCCTAGGCCTCTAGACGATGGGGGCATTAAACCTTCCCGTCCGTTCCCGCCCCTCCGGCCTTCCGACAACAGCACAGCATCATCCGCGGTACGGCGTCCGGGGCGGCCCATAATGCGGACCATAAAGATTTAAGCACCAAAACCGCCCGTTAGCAATCCCCGGCACGACCCGCCATGTGCCTGAAACGCGCACCTAAAGCATCCCGTCACGCCCCTCATGTACCGGCGATTCCCCACGGTGAAACCCCGGCGTACCCACCCCTGGTCTCAACGTCAAGGTTCCCCCTGCAAGTTCCACTTGAAGTTCCCCAAACGTCCCCCTCTACCGACGCAAGGCATGCGAAAGCGGTAACGCCCGCCGCAAAAAGTGCCGATAAGGATAACGGTGCGGCCGTCGTCCGAGGGCGACCTTCCCCGGCTCGCTTGTACGGAGCGGGGAAAAGGGAAACGGTCGTGGAGTTCCTGCCGGGAGCAAGCGGAGGCCGTTCCAGCTTGCACGGACGGGGAGCAGTTGGGGATGAACCCTGAAGTGAACCCGGAAAACCACGGGACCGACGAAACAACCTTGCAAACGGACGGAATACAGGGAAACAAAGAGGGCACGGTCGCGAAAGCGGCGCTGGACATCCTCGCGCGGCTGGCCGTCGCCTGCAAGTCGCGGCTCCTCTACCACGCGGATCACCCCGCGGTCAGGGACGCGATCGTCGTCCTCCATGCCGTCGCCGCCGACTGGCTGGCCCGTTTTCCCGAGATCAACCTGGGGGTGGAGCGCGACGGCTTCGTCTGCGGGGAAGAGAGGGTCGGCTGGGAAAGGGAGAGCCTGCGGCAACTCGCGTCCCGCGCCCGCGCGCATAACCTGCGGGCCGTATCCCTTTCCGCCGCTCTCGACCTCGCGGAGATGGAGGCGCTGGTGGAGATACTCGTCCTCCCCCCCGAGGAGTTGGAAGAGGCGGGGGGCGCCGAGGCCTTTCTCCTCGGCCGGGGCCTTCACGGCATAAGAGTTTTGGAGAGCGAGGCATGGCGCGCCGATGAGGAGGTCGCCGGCGGGGAGGAGGGCGCGACAAGGGAGGCGGTGAGCGCGGAGGAGCCTCCTCGGGAACCACAGGAGCTCCTCGCGGATGAGGAGCTCGAGGATTTCCTGGCCCTGGTCTTCGACCCCGAGAGGTTCGCCCAGGCTCTCGAGCGCCTGCGAGACGAGAGCGGGGAGACGCCGGACGGAGCCGCGTGGGCGGAAGCCGCGTTCTCCTCGTTCAAGCGCGCCGCAGACCTGGTGGCGGAGAGGCTCCCCGCAAAGAGGCCGGCACTGGGAAGGGCGCTGGCGGAAACCCTTCTCTTCCTGGAGAGAAACGACCGCAATCTCCTCCTTTCGCGCAAGATATTACCGGAACTGGCACGGGAGCCGGTGTGCGTCGAAACCCTCGGCGGCCTGAGCTCCGAGGAGATGGCGGGGGTGCTGGGATATTTCCTGCCCACCGCGGTGGAGTTCATCCCCGGCCTGAAAGAACTGCTCACAAACATCGGGTACAACCGGCGCGACGCGTTGACGACCATCGCCGCCCTGCGCGAGCGTCTCGTGGACCTGGGAGAGGTCCCCGCCGACCTCCTTTCCCCTCTCGACGAAACCCTCCGCGACGCCGGGTTCGCCGACGCCGCCATGTCCATGCCCACCCTGCAGGAGATCTCGCTGCTCGCCGAAACCTACCAACCCCAGGAGATAGAGGAGATCCGGCGCATCGCGGACTGGGACCTGGCTCAGGAGACCTACGTAAGCGTCACCCCCATGCTACTCGACCTCTTGCAGTTGGGCGGGAGGGTGGACAACCTGGGGAAAACGGTGGAGCTGCTGCTGGAGAGCTTCTGGGGCCTGCTCGCATCCTCGCGATTCGGCCTGGCCGCCGAGGTGCTGGAGAAGGCGGAGAGAGCGCTGCACAGCGGCGATCCCGCTTATGCTCCCTTCCGCGCGGAACTCGAGCGCCTGCTGGAGGAAGCCTCGGACAGGGACATACTCGACCGCCTCATCAAGGCGGCAAGCGCGGCGCGGCGCGATCCCGGGACGGTATGGGGGTTCACGCGCTTCATAGAACAACTCGGGGAACGCGGCATCCTGGCCATGATCGACACCCTGGGACGGGAAGAGAGCATGTCGGTGCGCAAGTTCATCATCGACGTGCTGGCCGTGGTCGCGAGGGACCGCCTCTCGCTCCTGGCCTCGTACCTCGACGACCCCAGGTGGTACCTGGTGCGCAACATCGTCACCGTCATGGCCCGCGTACGCTCGCCCCTCGTCATGGAATACCTGGACCGCGCCCTGCAATATCCCAACCCCAAGGTCAAGGCCGAGGCGGTGCGCGCCGCCGGCCTCACGGGCGGATACGAGGCGGAGCAACTGCTCATGAAGGGCCTGCAGGACGGCGAGGAGAACGTACGTATCCTCTGCATAAGGTGGCTGGGGAGGCTGCAGGTCGCCCGGGCGGCGAACAGGCTCGTCGCCATGCTGGAAGACAAGGAGCCGGGTGGGGAGAGCCCGAGGGTCAAGAGGGAGATCATCGAATGCCTGGGAAAGATAGGAGGGCCGGAGGCATTCGACGAGATATCCAGGTACGCGGGGAGGCAGAGGTTCTTCTTCAGGGCGGAGTGGCAGGAGCTGAGCAAGGCCGCGCAGGAGGCCATGCGGCTCATGCAGGAGAGGTACCCGCACCTGGAGAAGAGGAAGGCGCCCAGATAGGCGACGACAGGTGGTGTCCACCTGCTCCAGGAGCTCGAGGGTCTCGCTGGAGAAGAGGAAGGCGCCCGGGTAGGCGACGACAAGAACGCCATAAGGGCGAACCGTGGGAGCGAAGCGCGCGGAGGAGCGGGACATGGCAAACCGTGATCTGTACGGCGGCGAGGACAGGAAGAGGTTGGCCCTCGATTACTTCCGCTCCAAGGGCATCACGGAGAGGGCGAGGGAAGTCCTGAAGCACCTGTCCGCCGCCAAGAAGACCTTCCTCATCTATCCGCCGCACCACGAGATGTGCCTGCAGGCGGTCGCCAACTTCATGGAGGCCTTCAACACCTACCTGCGCTGGGGGCAGGATTTCTCCCTCCGCGTCATCGGCGAGGAGTTCTTCTTCGCGGAGAAGCTGCTGGCGAGAGAGAGCGTCCTCTACTACCCCCTGCTGAAAGAACTGCGCGAAAAGGAGGTGGGGGGCATCAACCTGCTCCCCGGCCTCACCGCCTCGGAATTCGGCGAATTCATCCGCTTGCTGAACCTGGGGGAGGATGAGCTCGTGCAGGAAGGCGGCCTCCCAGCCCTGCTGGAGCAACGGGGGATCACCCACGTGCTCCTGGACGAACCCGGCACGTGGGAGGAGAAGCCGCGCCAGCTGCGGGAGCTGGCCTCTGCGCGCGAGGAATATTTCGAGGCGGTCGAGGTCATCAGGGAGCTGGCCGGGCAGGTCGTGAGCAGGAGGAGGCTTTCCCTGAACAAGGCAAACCGCGTGGTGGGGATGATCCTCAGCCGCGTCGGCGAGAACCGCTCCGCCGTGCTGGGCCTGGCGACCATCAAGAGCTACGACGAATACACCTCCTTCCACTCCGTCAACGTGCTCATCCTCTCCCTGGCGCTGGGCTCCATGCTTCCCCTGGACCGCAACGCCCTCATGATCCTGGGAACGGGGGCGCTCCTGCATGACCTGGGAAAAGTCACCATCCCGCAGAGCATCCTCAACAAGCAGGGGCCGCTCACCCGGAAAGAATGGGAGGTGATGAGGCAACATCCCGTGAAGGGGGCGGACATCCTGCTGGCCCAGCCCGGGGTGCACCCCCTTTCCGTCATGGTGGCCTACGAGCATCACGCCCGCTACGACCTCTCCGGTTATCCGGCCATCTCCGGCAAGGACCGCATCGGGCTCTTCAGCCGCATAGTGGGGGTGGTGGACGTCTTCGACGCCATGACCTCCGCTCGCCCCTACCAGGATGCGCGTACCCCGGACCACGCCATCCGCGTCCTGGTAAGGGGGATGGGGAAAGCCTTCGACCCCCTGCTGGTGAAGATCTTCGTGGACATGATGGGGCTGTACCCGGTGGGGACCCTGGTGCGGTTGCGCGGAGGAGAGATCGGCGTGGTCTACGAACAGTCCGGGGAAGACGCGGCCTCGCCCCGCGTCAAGGTCATCCGCGACCGCGAAGGAAGGGACGTGGAACCCTACCTGGTGGACGTGGCCGCGTTGCGCGAGGAAGCCGGCGGGGACGGGCACGAGGTCATGGAATCGCTGCTGCCGGAAAAGGTCGGCATCGACCCGCTGGACTACCTTTGATCGCCCGGGCGCGGGGGCCAGGGCGGGGACCAGGGCGGGGGTCAAGTCTGGTTCTGCGCCCGGGCGCGGGGGCCTGGCGCCGGGGGCAAGGCGCGGCGGTCCGGTCCCGTTCTATGCCCGGGACCCAAGCCCGCGGCGGGCCCGTTTCGTCCCCTTCTCAACTTCACTCCTCCCGCGACGACATCCCTCCAAAGGCCCCCTGCAACGGCCTCTTTCCATTTATTACCAGGTCTGCCACGGGGTGAGCGGGCTCTATTTCCCGCGTTACCGCGAGGAGGCGCAGCTGAGGGCGTCGCCACGCGGCAACATGATGCGGACCCGCATGAAGAGCAGGGTGGACACGACGACGCAGGCCAGCGCAAGTATCCAGGCACCCGTGTAGCTTCCCGTATGGTCGAAGATGAAACCGGTGATCACGGGGCCGGCCGCTCCCCCCAGGGCGCCACCGGTGGTCACCGCCCCGAAAATAGCGCCCATGTTCGCCTTGCCGAAGACCTCCGCGCACACCGCGGGTATGACAGGGCCATAGGCCGCGAAGCCGAACCCGTAGATGACGGCGAAGACCATGAGCGTCCACACGCTGCGCACGAAGAGGAGTAGCAGCACGCTGACCACGAGGATGAGGCAGGCCGGGTAAAGGGCGTTCTTCTTCTCGCGCGTTCTATCGGAAAGGCGTCCGAACAGCAACCTCCCCGCGATGGAGGTCGCACCGGAGACGGCGACGGCCCACTCGGCCCAGCTCTTCGTGATGCCGTGGTCGGTCAGATAGGGGACCTGGTGGACCATGATCCCGTAGAGCGCCACCACGATGAGCACGAAACCGGAGAAAAGGAGCCAGAAGGAAGCCGTTCTCAGCGCCTCCCGCAGGGTGAGCCCGGCGGGAAGGTCCTCACGGCAGGCCTCGCCTTCTCCCGGGCCGTTCTCCTCTCCACGGTCTCCCTTTTCCGCTCCTCGCCTCCCGGCACCCCATCCTCCACTTCCTCCCTCACCCGCCCCACGGGAAGCCGTTCCCTCGCCTACCCTTCCCGTGACTCCGCCGTGGTCCGCCTTCCCGGCCATCCCGGATGCTCCCTCTCCGGGTCGGCTCTCCCATGCATCACCCGCCACGTCCTCCCCCGCGCCTGAACCCCCGCAGCCCCATTCATCCCCATCCTTCTCGCCGCGCGGACCGCCTCCGCGCACGGAGCGCCGCACGGGTTCCTCGTCCCCGATCACTACTTCCCCCTTCCCCCGCAACAGGAACAGGGTCGGGATGGTGAGGGCGAAGGCCAGGTATCCGAGGAACTGGAAGGAAACCCGCCAGCCCCAGCGCGACTGCACCATGCCGGTGAGGCGCGGAAGGATCATGGTCCCGAAGCCTATGCCCATGGTGGCCAGCCCCAGGGCCGTCCCCAGGCGCCGCCGGAACCACACGGCCACGGAGGTGTTGGAGGGGACCAGGCCTATGCCGTTCCCCCCTACGCCGAAGACGATGCCGAAGAAGAAGACCAGGGCCGCCAGGCTGTTGGCGCGCGAGCACATCCACAGTCCCACCCCGGAGAGGAAGGCCCCGCCGGCCATGACCCACCGCGGGCCGAAGCGGTCGATCAACCTGCCGGTGACCGGCGCCAGCAGCGCGTACGCCAGGATGCACACGGTGAAGGGAAGGGAGGCCGCGCCCCTGCCTATCCCCAGGTCCTCGGAGAAGCCCTTGATGAGGACGGTCTGGGTGCTGCGCACGCCGTAGTTGACGAACATGACCAGGAAGGCCACGGCTACCACGATCCAGCCGTAATAGACCGCCCTGCGGGTTCCGCTCATCCCTTCCCCCTGCGGCCTCTTTCCCCGGCAAGCGGCCTCGCCCTTCCCGGGGGGTAGTTCTCCCGGCGCGACGCTCCCGCCTTCCCGAGTTTTAGGGGTGGCGCCGCGGGCGGAGCCTCTCCCCATCGTCATTTCGAGTCATCTCCAGGGCAAGGGCGCGGCGCCTCAGGCGCACGTACGCCCGGCCCATCTGCGCATGCCGTAGTCCCTCAGGATGCCGGCGGCGTCCACCGCCTCCTCCGCGTCCTCGAATATGGGAAAATCCACCATGTAACGCGCCCTGGCGCGCACTTCACCCGTGGCCATGAGGCTGAAGATGATGGGCTTGTCATGCTTTTTCACCAGCTCGGCCAGGTCCGGGATGATGTTCCTGCGCAGGCCGTGGATGCCGCCGGTGATGACCTGCTCGGTGGAGAGGCGCGCGATGAGCAGCATGATGATGCCGTCTATGAAATCCTGTTCCAGCAACCGGTCCACGATGTACAAACGCGCCTCCGCGTCGTGCACGTCGCCGAGGTCCACCGGGTTGGAGATGTTGATGACTCCCGCGCGCAGGCGCTCCCTGATGTCCCCGACCAGCGAGGGCGGCAACGGCGGGAACACGAAACCGCGCCGGGCGCACCGGTCGCTGGCCAGGACCAGAATGCCACCGGTGGGCGAGACCAGGGCTATGCGGTTTCCGCGCAGGGGCGGCAGCGAGAACACCTTGGCATGCCCCGCCAGTTCGGAGAGGCGCCGCACGCGGATGATGCCCGCCTGCCGGAAGGCGCCGTCGAGCACCTCGTCGTCGTTGGCCAGGGCCGCGGTGTGCGACCGGGCGCTCTGCCGCGCCAGCGGCTCCACGTTGGCCTTGTAGACCAGGATGGGCTTGTCCACCTTTCGCGCCGTTTCCAGGAATTCCCTCCCCCGCTGCACGTCCTCCAGGTACATGCAGATGACCTTTGTCTCCGGATCCCGGCCCAGGTAGGAAAGGAAATCCACCTCGTCCAGGTCGGTCTTGTTGCCCATGGATGCGAACTTGGAGAACCCCGTGTTCTCGTCCTTGAGCCGCGCCAGGAAATCCAGCCCTATGCCCCCGCTCTGGGCGACGATGCTCACCCCGCCGCGGGGGAGGTCGGGGGGCACCGGCACGAAGGGGAGGCACAATCCGGTGTGCGCGTTGATCACGGTGAGGCAGTTGGGCCCCATGAAACGGATGCCGTGCCTCCGCGCGGCCTGGACGAGACGGTCGCGGTGGCTGACCCCGTCGCCCCCGAACTCCTCGAAACCGCCCGCCGGGATGGCCACCCTGGTGATGCCCTTGCGGCCGCACTCCTCCACCGCGTCCGGCACGGCATGGGCGGGGATGATGAGCACCGCCAGGTCCACCGCTTGCGGGATCTCGCTTATGGAGGGGTAGAGCCTGTGCCCCAGGGCTTCCCCTCCCCTGGGGTTCACGCAGTAGACCGGGCCCTCGAACTTCCAGTCTATGAGGTTCTGGAGGATGTACCTTCCGAGGTTGTTCGGCTTCTCCGATACTCCGACGACTGCGACGCTGCGTGCTCCGAATATCTTCTCCATGACCTGAAGATTACCTGCCTGCTTCGGATATCTTCTCCATGACCTGAATCTTCACCATGACCTGAAGATTATAACAGAACCGGCACGGGAACTATATCGGGGGTCGGCCCCGAAACCCACGACGACTATGTCGATACGTCATTCTGTCCCTCATATTGCCGTCATCGCGTCCCTCTTATTACAGTCATCGCGTCCCTCTTGTTACAGTCATCGCGAGCGTAAGCGAAGCGATCTCCTCCGCCCCGAAAACGTCATCGCGAGGAGCAGAGCGACGAAGTGATCTCCTCCGCCCCGAAAACGTCATCGCGAGGAGCAGAGCGACGAAGCGATCTCCTCCGCCCCGAAAACGTCATCGTGAGGAGCAGAGCGACGAAGCGATCTCAACCGGAGCCCAGGCGAGATTGCTTCGTCGGCGCTATCACGCCTCCTCGCAATGACGTAAACACCGAGTGCTTGCGCGCTTCCTCGCCATGACGTAAACACCGGGTGCTTTCACGCCTTTTCGCCATGACGGAAGACCGGTGCCTTCACGCCTCCTCGCCATGACGTAAACACCGGGTGCTTGCGCGCTTCCTCGCCATGACGTAAACACCGGTGCTTTCACGCTTCCTCGCCATGACGTAAACACCGGTGCTTTCACGCTTCCTCGCAATGACGTAAACACCGGGTGCTTGCGCGCTTCCTCGCCATGACGTAAACACCGGGTGCTTGCGCGCTTCCTCGCCATGACGTAAACACCGGGTTCTTTCACGCTTTTTCGCCATGACGGAAGACCGGTGCCTTCACGCCTCCTCGCAATGACGTAAACACCGAGTGCTTGCGCGCTTCCTCGCCATGACGTAAACACCGGGTTCTTTCACGCTTTTTCGCCATGACGGAAGACCGGTGCCTTCACGCCTCCTCGCAATGACGTAAACACCGGGTGCTTTCACGCCCTTTCGCCATGACGGAACACCGGTGCTTTCACGCTTCCTCGCCATGACGTAAACACCGGGTTCTTTCACGCCTCCTCGCCATGACGGCACACCGGGTTCTTTCACGCCTCCTCGCCATGACGGAAGACCGAGCGCCGACCGCCGTGCCGGGTACCTGCCCAGGTTCATAAACATGGTGGACACCCCCTATACTTGCTTTGTGATAAAAGAAGCAGAGCAAGGAGGTGTCCAAATGAAGGGTTCAGTTGGAACCACTACTAGTATCTACCACACCAGGCTTCCCCATCAATGGGAGTTGGAGAGAATGATGGGCGAGGTCCTCTCCAGGGAGGCCAGAAGGAGGCTGCGCTGGATAGAGCACTTTCGCCGCTGCGGAAATGCCAGGATGACCTGCCGCCACTTCGCCATCTCCCCCACCACCTTCTACAAGTGGCTGAAGAGGTACCTGAAACGGGGGCTCAGGGGACTGGAGGACCTCCCCCGCACCCCGAAAAGGAAAAGGGTCTCCGAGATCCCCTGGCAGACGATCCAGCTCATCTGCGACTTAAGGAGAGAGCACCCCGCCTGGTCCAAGCACAAGATAGCGGTGATCCTCAAGAGGGACTACGGCATCCGCCTTTCTTCCTCCAGCGTGGGAAGGGTCCTCAAAAGGAAGGGCCTCTACGATAAGAGGGTCTCCAGAAAGAAGAGCCGGGCGGCCAAAAGGAGGAAGGCTCGCCTGCGCTCGGAGGGCTGGATGAGGAAGGCCTTCCCGGGGTGCCTCATCCA
>JACIXC010000020.1 GCA_014360655.1 Actinomycetota bacterium
GCTCAACGAGATCCTTTGCAGATGGAATTACGTGTACAATTACGTGAGACCACACCAGAGCCTGGGTTATCTCACCCCCATGGAGTTCCTGAAGGCGTGGATGGAGGAGAGCAAGGATAGGGATGATGTGTTCACCATGTAGTGAACCAGGACACGTTGTTGACGTGTATTTCAGGTTGATGTAGATTTAATCCCGAACGCGATACACAGTGAGGACTTCGGAAAAGGGAAACAGTCCGGATAAGCATCGGGAAGACGGTGAGTTCAGACAAATATTGGACTGAAGAAAGCAACTCAGTTCAAAGGGGCCACAAGAAGAATTATCGAGGATGGAAGGTTTTCGGCAGGATCCGCGTCAAGAAGCGGGAGAGGCCACGGGATTGCGCCATGTAACCCGAGGCTTCAGAAAATACGCCGCACATGTCATTCGGATGAAGGGCTAAGTGTTATATGCAAGGGCGCGAGGCAGTTCCTTACGCCGCTGGAAGAGAGGAGAGCCGACCCCTCCGGATAGAGCCGGAACAGGGCAAACCTCCAGTGGCTGACTGCATAATGACTGGTTATGGGGCTGCAGAACCTTCCTTGGCTATCGCCAGCGATGGAACCATATTCTATGCCCCGGTGTTCACCCCGAAGGGCAACGGGCTGATCCGCTCACGGGATAAGGGTAAGACATGGGATCTTATCATCCCCCGCTTCGGCAACACGGAATGCCACAGCCGGGTTCAGACTTACCTTTACCTGGATCCGGCCACCGACCGCGTCTTCTTTCACTCCTCGCTCCTGAGAATGTTTCCGCCTCGCCTGAAAAGGGGCTTCAATCTCACCTGGAGCGACGACCAGGGAGATACCTGGCATCACGTTAAGCTGGAAATCGAGGCCCTGGACTGGCTCAAGGTATACGCTGGACCCCCGGCGAGAAGCGAAACCAGTGACTACCCCAACATTGTCTACATGTCCGCTCCCACCCCTATCTCCACCCGATGCTGGCCTGTTCTCTTCCCCAAACTGCAGCAGGTATGGCGTTCGCTTGATGGGGGAAATACCTGGGAAAATGCGGGCTGCATAAGCCTGGTGCCCCACGACCACGGCTTGCCAAGGCATGAATGGATCATCTTCGGTTCCGGGGTGGTGGCGAAGGACGGCACGGTTTACCTGGGCTTCCGCCGCGGTCCTCGTCTGGGCCTGGCCGTGAGCCGCGACGAGGGGAAGACCTGGGAGGTGAAGGATGTGCCCGGTTCCCGGCTCCTTCGCTATTTCAACATCCTCCAGATCGGGATCATCAACGGGAACTACGTTTTCAGCGAACCACTGGCCTTGGACGGGGAGGGAAATCTTTACGCCATCTGGCCGGACGACAAGGACGTCCTCCGTATGGCGTATTCCCGTGACGGAGGTCATACCTGGAGCGCCCCGGTAGTAGTCTCGGCCCCAGAAGTCAAACATGTCCGTTACCATGCTATGACGGTGCGGGAGCCGGGACGTGTGGCAATAGCCTACTATGGGAGCCCTAACGGACTCCACTATCACGGCTACATCGCGGAATCGAGCGATGCCTTCAAGGAAGAGCCCATTTTCTGGTCGGCCACGGTGAACGACCCTTCTGATCCCCTCTACCGATACGGGTTCAACGTGGGTTACCTGGAGATGTGGTTCGGAGGCGACCTTAACGAGATCGTGCACATCCGTTACTCCCCGGATGGGGACATCTGGGCATCTTTCTGCAAGAGGATGCCGCCCCTCATCCTGGACCGGAGTTGGAAACGCGGGGAGCACGCATACTCAAAACTGCAGGGGGTGATCGGAAGGATGCGTTGGTTCAAGTCTTGAATCTCCTATGCACGGCTTTTGGATCCCCGCTTAACGCATTAGAACCTGGCGTCCCTGAATAGTCGTTTTTTCGGGAATTCAAAACGCAAGAATTCAAGGCCTGATCAATTTAAAGGAGGCGGACGTTGATAGAGAAGTTCATACCTTATTTTTCCAGGTTCCAGGTCCCTCCGCCAGGCAGCATTTTCGAGGCGACAGTGGACGGCCCGCATTCCAGCGTGGCCCATTATGCGGGAGCGCGACCCCTGAATCCCCAACCGAAGGTTAAGCCCCAAGCTTTGGGTTTGAGTACGGGGATCATGACCACCACCCCCACCCTGGCCATCACCAGCAAGGGGACGATATTCGCCGCTTTGCGTAACCGCGGGGTGGCACGTTCCCTAGACAACGGCCGTACCTGGGAGATTATAAAACCTCCCGACAGTCACGGTGACACCCACGAGAACGGGGAACACGGGTTCGTATACGTAGACCGGGTCACCGACCGGGTATTCTACGTGACATGGATGACGGTGAATTCCTTCGGTGTGCGACGCCGACACTGGACGCGCCGAACAAGCGGCAGCTATATCTCCTGGAGTGACGACGAGGGCGAAACCTGGGAGCATGCCTCGGTGGGTCCGGACACATGGGATTGGCCCAAGATGCTCACCGGCCCAGCCGTTTACAGCAAAACGGAGGGATATCCCAACGTCGTCTACTTCCGGGCTATGTATCCCAAGATCCTGGGACCCTTGGCTAAATATTATAAATCTCTCGACGGGGGAAAGACTTGGACGCCCACCGCCCGGTTCGCCTGCGACGGGTTCGAGCCTGGCTACGGCATGGTGGGTCCGGATGGAACCATCTACCTGGACGAGATCTACACCCTGGGATGGAAGTCGGGATGGCGGGGTTCTCCCTATCCCTATCGCTGGAGGGAACAGGGTAAGCTTCGCGTGGTCATCAGCCGGGACGAGGGGGACACCTGGGAACAACGCCCGGTCACCGGGGCCTTCTGTCCCCTGGCCTTCTACGGCATACAGAGGGTGGCCGTAGACCAGGGAGGGAACCTTTACGCTGTCTGGGAGGACAACCGGGATGGCCTCCCCTACCTAAGCATATCCAGGGATGGAGGTCATACGTGGTCGCCACGCATGATGGTGGCCGCGCCGGGAGTCAGGCATGTCCAGTACCAGGTGAACGTGGTGGCCCTCGAGGAGGGCCACATAGCCATATCTTACCTGGGAAGTCCCCGGCGCCTCGGGTTCATCAACCTGCCCTACACACCGGACGCCCGCCCTTATAGCGGTTATATATGCGAATGCTTTAATGCCCTGGATCCGGAACCGGTCTTCTGGAGCGCCCCGGTCAACGATCCCTCTCGCCCCATCGTGCCCTGGGCCAGGTTCTGCGACGCGCTGGGTGAGGGCATGCACGTCACTTTTGGGCCGGATGGAACGCCCTGGGCGGCCTTCACCAGGGTGGTTAACCCCTGGTTTCCCATAGGTCCTGCGGTCTTTTACAGAACGCTTCCCACCGAGCTTTACGTGGGGTTTTATACCAGATGACAAACCAAGCTCACCTTAAAGGGTCGGCCCGATCCCTGGACATGAGGGGGACGCGCCTTGACTCTATGCACTTACCTGGAGAAAGCCCGGAATTTACATGCTTGTTTGAACACAGAATAACGCGCCGCCTTAAAGGCACTCGGAGGGAAAACCGGGCTAGGCATCATGAACCGGGATGCAGTATCCACCGGGTTGCAGTTCATAATGCCTGCGGAGTTTAATAATTTTATATCTTGATCAAAGCCTTTTTTATCGATTCCGGAAAGCAATGCGGACATGGCATCATGAGCAACAAGACCACGGTCAAGGACAAGAGGGTTTCCGCAGCGGAACGCAGAGAGATCATACTGGAAGCGGCCCTGAGCGTTTTCGCTGATCACGGATACGAGGGGGCCAGAGTGAATGAGATCGCAAGCCGCGCCGACGTCACCCGACCCATCCTCTATCGGCACTTTCCGAGCAAGCTCAGCATGCTCATCGCCCTCGTGGACCGAGCCGGGGAAAGCCTGGTGCAGGCCATGTCCGAGGCACCGTCCGAGGACCTGAACTGGAGGGATTCCATTCGTCACGATGTCCGTGCCTATCTGGATTTCGTGGAGAGATATGGGAAAGGATATAACCTCCTGTACTTTGGCGGGGCTGTGCCTGGACCAGGAGGTCTCCAGGCGCATCTTGGATGTCCGTAAGAGGATAACCCGCATTGTGGAAAATCGTATCCGTTTCTTCACCGACACGCGTAAGACCTCGGGCAAAGAGGTGGAGATGATAGCGGTGATGTTAGTGGGTATGGTGGAAGAAGGCGCCAATCACTGGATGAAAGATAAGAAGGTCTCTCGCAAGGTATGCGAGGAATACCTGGTACGTGCGGTTTCCGGCGTACTTGCCCACCTCCCTCCCCGCGGACGTTGAACCTGTTGGGGTTGACCCAATAACACTATCTGGCCACTTCGTGGTGGTCTACCCATGTCCATGATGTTGGATCAGCGCTATGCGGACGCCATTCGGGTCCCCCACGAAGGCCAGGGTCCCCACGGTTATGGGGGTGGGCTCCATGGTAATGGTGGCCCCCTTGGCCTTGAGCTCGTTCACGGTGGCCTCGATGTTTTCCACTTCCATGCCCACCGAGTAAAGGCCCGGTTCTTGGGGGTTGCTCTCATCCCTGATGAGCTCTATTAAGGTGTCTCCCTTTCCCCTCAGGAGCACGATCCTCAGCCCCGGCTTGGGGTCATGGCGACTTTCGATCTCGAAACCCATGACCTCGGTGTAGAACCTGATGGATTCCTCGATGTCCGCGACCATGATGGTGGCATACCTGATCCTCATCAATGATCACCCCTTCGTTTAAGCTTTATCGCCGCGTCCCTCCCTCCAGAGAACCCAGGAGGATTCAAACCGGGTTTGTCGCCACCGGCCGATAAAATAATAACCGTTATCAAGGATCTTACAATGCCGATACGAGGTTAGTGCAACAAAAAGTGTGTAAATCCATAATATGCCATAGTTCCCTCATGTGATTCATGCTCCGGTCGTTTTCACCTCCTGCGATCTCTGTACGAGCTCCTCGAGTAGAAGATCTATGTCCATCCTGCCAGTTTCACGGTAATGTGCCGTACATCTTTGAAGAGCCCCATGTCCTGCCCGACGAAAAGTTTGAAGCACGTTCGGGGGCGCCTGCGCCCGGAAGTGGAAGCAGGGCACCCCGGGTGATAAGTTAGAAAGTGGCACGGCCCAGTGAGCTACGGAGGGGCTCCGGGAAAACCGGGGAGGTGAGGGAATGCGCATAGATTCCTTCCGTTTCGGGTCCATCGAGGTGGACGGGAAGAAGTACGGAAAGGACGTGGTCATCGACGGCGGGGGAAACGTAAGGCGGCGCAAGGGCGGTTTCCTCAAGTTCGGTTCCCACCGCATCACCGTGGAGGAGCTCAGGGATATCGCCGCGGCGACGGAGAAACCCGACCTGCTCATAGTGGGGCTGGGCACCGCTGGCGCCGCGCGGCTGGACCCGGAAGCCGAAGCCTGGGCCGCCGGGGAAGGGGTGGAGCTCTTCGCGGTCGTGTCCCCGGGGGCGGTGGAGCGGTTCAACCGGGAACAGGAAAAGGGGGAAAGAAGGGTGGCCGCCCTCATCCACGTCACCTGTTGAGGTTTTACGCGGGAATACGCGGAATCCGCGTGGCGGAGGCGGAAAAGGAGGTGCAGGATGCCCACGGTCACGGTGGAGGGTCCACCCCTCAAGGACCTGGACCGCAAGCGCGCGCTGACCAGGGAGATCACCGATGCCCTGGAGAGGGCCTACGGGCTGCCGCGGGAGGTTTACGTCGTGGTCATCAAGGAAAACCTGCCCGAGAACGTCTGCGTGGGAGGAGAGCTCATCTGCGACCGCGTCGCCCGCCGGGGAGGGGAAAGAGGGAAGACCGAGGAACCTTGACGCGGCAGGCACGGCGGGGGGTCTGCTCCCCGGGCTGCCGGCGGCGCTTCTGGTTGGGAGACCTCAGCCGGAAAGGAAGGGTCGCGTGCTTGTGGCCCTTGGAGGTATGCCCTGCCTTTGCTTTCGCCGGTTTCCCGCGCGGGGCGGCGTATTCCTCCCTCCGGGGGTATCCCTTATAATAGACGCACGGGTAGGCGACTACGAGGGCATGACGCGGAAGGGTGACCGAGCTGGCCTAAGGTGATCGCCTGCTAAGCGATTGTGTGGGTAAAACCGCACCGTGGGTTCAAATCCCACCCCTTCCGCCAGCCATAAGCCGGGAGTACGCAAGAGGTCCTCCCGGTTTGCTTATCGGTAAGGCGGGGGGCGGGAGCGCCGTTCCTGCGAGTCGCGGGGGAGAAAAGGTCGCGGGGCAGGAAAGCAGCCGGGCGCGCCGGGCGTTCACGCAGGCCGGAGAGCCGGCGCGGAAGCACGGAGGCGCCGAAGCGGGGCCCCGGCCGCGGCTCCATCGCAAGGGAAGGAGGTTGCGTTGAGCAGGAGGCGGCTGAAGAAGATAATCGCCAGGTACGGAGGGAAAGGGAAGCGCGTCCGTGCCGCGAAGGGGGACGGGCGGCAGGAAGCTGGACGATCCGGAAGGCGAAGGAGAAGGCCGCCGGGGAAAGGGGCCCTGAAGCCGGCCGTGAGACAGGGGAAGAAGCCGGCCGTGAAAAGGGAGAGGATGCGGGAGAGGAGACGCGAAAAGAGGCGCTGGGGACGCAAGCTGTTCTTCCTGGGCGCCCTGGCGGGAGGGGGAGCCCTCATGGCGAGGGCTTACCTGGAGGAGCCGGGACCGGGCAGGGGCACGGTCACCATGGGGGACGAACAGCCGGGTCCGCTTGCCGCCATGATGGGGAAGCTGCTGGAAGACCTGCTGAGGGACCCCCAGAAGAAGGCTCTGGCCGACAGGCTCCGGCTCTCCGTGGCCGTCCAGGACATCGACCACCCGGAGCTCGCGGCCACCATGAGCTTCCGGGGCAGCGACGTGACGGTCAGCGACGGTGTCGCCGCGGGAAGCGATGTCTATATAGGTTGCGAGCTGGCCCTGTTGCTGAGCCTCGCCCAGGCGGGGAAAGGCTTGCAGGCGATCAGGTGGCTGCAGTCACCGGAGGGGCGGAAGGTCGTGGACGCCGTCAGGAGCGGCCGCCTCAAGATGCGCGGGATAGCCGGCAAACCCGCGCAGATGATCCTCTTCCAGAAGTTCCTGACGCCATCAGGGTGAGGCCCCATACAAAGCCGGGGAAAGGGAGCGCCGGTAGCTCGCCGGGATCTCGGAGGCGCCCACGCACGCAGGCATGGTGACAATGGCGGACGTTTGCCGACCCTCTCCCCCTGTTGCCCGATGGACCGCAGTGCTTTAACGCCCGTTGTCCTGCGGCGGAAAGATTATCCTCCGCACCGTTTCGCGCAGCTCCTCGAGCTTGAACGGCTTGGTGATGTAGGCGGTGATGCCCATCTCCGCGCACCTCTCCTGGTCCTCGCGGGCCGACTTCGCCGTGAGCATGACGATGGGGATGTCGCGGGTATCCGTGTTCTCCTTCAACTGCCGCAGGACCTCGTAGCCGTCCATGACCGGCATCATGATGTCCAGGAGGATGATGTCGGGCCTCGCGGAGCTGGCAATACGGACCGCTTCCCTGCCACTGTCCGCAAGCAGTACCTTGATGCCTAATTTTGCCAGGTTTAATTCGACCAGCCGCAGGAAGAGCCGGTCGTCGTCGACCACCAGCGCGCAGGCTTCCATCCTTCACCCCCCCGCTACCATCACGCTGTTATATATTCCCATGGGGGTCCCTTTTAAACCGGTTGCCCGCCTTGCGGGCAAGGGGCATCCCCCGTCCGGATGGACTCCGGCTGCGTTTTCAAGGACCTGTTGCTCGCCTTGCGGTCAAGAGGAAGGGCGGGAACGGGGGGGATGGCGATGCTCCACCAGAAGGAATCGCCGCGAATAGGAATCGCCGCAAATAGAGGACCCCGGTTTCCGGCAAACCGGGGTCAGCAGGGAGGGAGGTGCTCCGGTAGGGGTACCAGAGCACGGATGAGGTCGATATCAAGACGCCATATGCAAATCTCCACCTCGCTTGCGGCCTCTCCTCTTCGCGCGGGAAAAGCCGCCCTGAACGCCGTTAATAAGTCATGCTACTTTCAGGTAGCTTTATATATATACCTTTTGGGGAAAATAATCAACCCCGTTTTTGTCTACATTCCCGCTGCCCCCGCCTCGTAGAGCCGACCCTGCACGATCGCCTTAAGGATGAGAGGTGAACGTCACCCTGCCCCGGGTCGCTTGTCTGTCTTGATGATGATACGGCCTTGCGAACTCTTTCAACCCGTAGAGCGCCCGCCGGGACGATGCAGCTCTTGCACTTTCCCCGCCAGCCCTCCATGCATCTCCCGTCTCCGCCCGTACCCCATCTGTTATATAATGTGCTTGGTCGCTCTCGAGGTCGAGCATGGCGCGTAAACAGGGATTTCCCCGCTCAACCGCGGTCAGCCCGGAGGTCCGGGCAGCCGCTTCGTCGGCAAGTGATGTTTTCCGGGCAGGGATGTTTTCCGGACAGGGAAGGAGGGAGAGGTCTGATGATGGGCGGAAACTGGGGCAAGGTACTGTTGGTGGACCTGACCTCGGGCACCATCGGCACGGAGGAGATACCCGAGGAGCATTACCGCGATTTCCTGGGCGGCAGCGGCCTGGCCGCCAAGTGGTTCTTCGATCACCGCGGCTGGGAGGCGGACCCGCTTTCGCCGGAGAACCCGCTCATGATCATGAACGGGCCCCTCTCGGGCACCAGCCTGCCGGGGGTGTCCCGCCTGGAGATATGCGCCCGCTCTCCCCTCACCGGCATCTGGGGGGAGTCCTCCATGGGCGGCCATTTCTCCCCCCAGCTGAAGCGGACCGGCTACGACGGCGTCATCGTGACGGGCGCCTCACAGAAGCCGGTCTACCTCTACGTGAGCGACGAGACGGCGGAGATACGCGACGCGTCGCACCTCTGGGGCAAGGACACCTACGAGACGGAGGAGCTGCTCAAGGAGGAGATCGGCGATAAGCGGGCGCAGGTCATATGCATAGGCCCGGCCGGCGAGAACCTGGTAAAGTTTGCCAACGTGATGAACGACCGGGGCTCCACCGCTGGACGCTGCGGCATGGGCGCGGTCATGGGGTACAAGCGCCTCAAGGCGGTGGTAGCGCGGGGCAACAAGAAGGCCCCCATCGCCGACGAGGAGGGCTTCAGGGCCGCGCGGGAGAGGATGTCCGAGATACTCAAGTTCAGCATGGTGGCGGAGGCCTTCCGCGCCTTCGGCTCCAACGTGCACATGGAGTACGGCATGGCCATAGGCGACGTGCCCGTCAAGAACTGGCGCGAGGCCTACTGGGCGGAGGGGCCCGAGAAACTGGGCGGCACCGCGGTGGCCGAGAAGATACTGGTGAGGACGCACTCCTGCTTCGCCTGCCCCATCTCCTGCAAGCGTATCGTGGAGGTCAAGGAAGGCCCTTACGCCCTCGCGGAGGGGCCGGGCTCGGAGTACGAGGCGGCCGCCGCCCTCGGCACCCTGCAGAGGATGGACTCCATGGAGGCCAACCACAAGGCCAACGAGCTGTGCAACCGTTACGGGATGGACGTCATATCCTGCGGCAGCGCGATCGCCTACGCCACGGAGGCCTTTGAGGCCGGCCTCATCAAGGAGGAGGACACGGGGGGCCTGAAGCTGGGGTGGAACAAGCCGGACGTGCTCCTGGAGCTCATACGAAAGACGGCCTACCGGGAGGGCATCGGGGACGAGCTGGCCGAGGGAGTGCGCGCCATGTCCGAGAAGTTCGGGGGCGAGGAGTTCGCCATCCACGTCAAGGGGCTGGAGTGCCCCATGCACGACCCACGCGCCCTGTGGGGCATGGCTCTCACCTACGCCACCTCCATACGCGGCGCCTGCCACTGCGCGGACTCGAACCTCTACGTGGACCTTGGTCTCACGAACCACGGCGACCTCGGGGTGAAGAGGACCTGGCCTTACCGCGCCGCGGGCAAGGCGGCGCAGACCGTGGCCTCGCAGAAGAAGGGGGTCATCGCCAATTCCGCCGTCATATGCGAGTACGCCTGGAACGCGACGGGGGGCGCCCTGCCCGAGATGGTCATGATGCTCAACCCGGTGACGGGGTTCCGCTACACGGTGGACGAGCTGGCGAAGGTGGGTGACCGCATCTGGTACATCAAGCGGGCCCTGGGAAACCTCTGCGGGGCCACGCGCGAGGACGACCGGCTGCCCAGGCGCATCCTGGAGCCCCATCCCGAGGGCGTGACCTCCAGCCTGCACCTGGCGGTCTACCCGCAGTTCATGTCCATCGGCCCCATGGGCAAGCTGCGCGTGGAAGGGTTGAAGAACGCCACCGTGGGCTTCATGAACAAATTCGTGTACCCCAACATGGACAGGCTGCTCACCACCATGAACAAGCTTCCCCTCTTTTCCCTGCGCAGGAAAAAACTGGAAAGAGGCGACCCCGAGGAGGTCAGGCGCAAGACGGTGGCCTTCGAGGAGATGCTCGAGGAGTTCTACCGCCTGCGCGACCTGGACGGGCAGGGAAGGCCGAGCAGGCGGCGCCTGGAGGAGCTGGGCCTCAAGGACGTGGCGGACGTCTTGCACGGCTGAAAGAGGTTGCCGTCGCCCGCAAGGGCTCGCGAGGAGGGTAGTGACAGCATGCCCACCGTGAAGTTCTTCGCCACCCTGCGCAAGGCGGCCGGCGAGGCGGGCTACCGGAGCTCGGCCCGCAACGTGGCGGAGGTCCTCAAGGAAGTGGAGAGGAGATACGGGGACGGCGTTTCACGCTACCTGCGCAACGTCACCGTGCTGGTCAACGGGCGGCACATCGGGTATTTAAAGGGGAAGAGGACGCGCCTGGAGCCGGACGACGAGGTCTCGCTTTTCCCGCCCGTGGCTGGAGGATGACCCCCGAAGCACTTCACGGCCTTCCCCCACGGTGACGGCGACGCACTGGGGACGCGGGTACGCTGCGCACCATTGCGTGCTGTCGAAAACCCGCGGGCCTCTCACATGGGGGTGATCGTCACCCCGCCCCCTCCCGGGGGGCCGCCCACCTGCATGGAGGCCAGCTCGCGCACGCACGCGTCCAGCAGCTCGCCGCCGGAAGCGATGTTCTCGCAGGCCTCGGCCGCGCGGGCGGAAACTCCCGCCAGGTTGGCGTTGGAGGCCAGGGCCGTCCACTGGCGCAGGTGGTCCACCTCCTTCTGCAGCCTCTCGGCGCTGTGCCTGAGGGCCACCTTCAGGGTGACCAGGTCTATGCCTTCACGGCACATGCGGTTCACCTCCCATGTACTTTTCCCGGAGACTCGACCAGGAGGCCCGCGCGGAAGCCTCCCCCATCCAGTATGGGAGAAGCGGGAAGGGGGCGCAACCGCGGATGGGGATGCACGGGGTATCGCGTGCGGACCTTGACGGCTATCGATCTTATGCTCGGACCGGGGCGATCACACGCAGTTCTCGGCCGGCGCTTTCCCCAGCTCAACCATGGCGCGCCGCAGCGTTTCCTTCCCCTTCTCGCTCATGCCCGAGAGCGGCAGGCGGACCCCGCCGACGCCCACGCCCATCCAGTTTAGGGCCTGCTTGATGGCCGTCGGGTTGGGCTCGCAGAAGAGGGCCCTTACCAGGGGCAACACGCGGAAGTGTATCTCGCGGGCCTCCTCCAGGTTACCCTCCCAGACCAGGCGGCACATGCGGCTGAACTCCGCTCCCAGTACGTGCCCCACTGCGGCGACGCAACCCGCGCCTCCAAGGCAGAGCACCAGGAAGGTCACCGCGTCCTCGCCGCAATAGACGTGGAAGTCGCCGCCGTTCCCGCGCGTGTTTTCGATGATGGAGCTCACCTGGAGGATATCCCCCGAAGCCTCCTTTATGCCGACGACGTTCTCGAGCTCCGCCAGGCGCAGCACCGTTTCCACGTCGATGTTGCGCCCGGTGCGGAAAGGGATGTTATAGAGGATGAGGGGAAGCGAGGTGCTTTCCGCCACGGCCTTGAAGTGCTGGTAGATGCCCTCCTGGCTGGGACGGTTGTAGTAGGGGCTGACCTGGAGGCTGCCGTTGACCCCCAGCCTCTCCGCCGCCTGCGTCATCTCGACAGCCTCCCGCGTGCTGTTGCTTCCGGTGCCGGCGATGACCGGCACCCTTCCCGCGGTCTCCTCCTGCACTATCTCTATCACCTTAAGGTGTTCCTCGTGGCTCAGGGTGGGGGATTCCCCGGTGGTGCCGCATGGTATGAGGGCGTCCGCGGCCTGTTCCTCGATGAGGTAGTTCACCAGGCGGCGCAGGGCGGGCTCGTCAACGCGGCCCCTCTCGTCGAAGGGAGTGACCAGGGGGATCAGGCACCCTTTCACGTTCCAGTCCACCACGCTGCCTCCTTTTCTCCACCGTTATGACCGGACACCAGCAGGAACGGTTTAAGTGTAATGATAGCAGACGGCACGCGCGCAAAGAAGGAGGATAGATGAGGCGTCCGCGCGCAAGGAAGGAGGACGGAGGATGCGCCTGCCGAAACGACACGGCATCCCGCGCGCAGGGAAGGAGGCGTCCCCGGCCGAAGAGAAGAAGACGGTTCCCGGGCGGAAGGCGCGCGCGGAGCGCAAGTTTTTCGGGCGATCGTGTCACGGTTGCAGGAATGGATGCGTTTCAGCATGAAGAGGCGATGTTACTGACATAAAGTCATATATGGTTATATATGGAAATTGAAGATCGGCGCTAAAAATTACCCCCTACCCTATTGACAGCGGGAGAGGTGATGATATGATGGATTCGTTCCGGCTGAGCTTGGGGAAAACTAAGGATTTAAGCGGGTTTCCGCTTGTGTGTCCGGAACGTAGGTAGGAACCCAGGATGCCGAGTAGAAAACGTCTTGGCCCCGGCCTCGACGGTCCCAAAGGTATCTTGGGTTTCTACTTTCCGGCGCGCCCCGCTTCCGTGGCGGCGCGACCGTCTCATGAACGGAAACGCACGCGCTTTATCGAAACAAGTCCAGTCGAAACAAGCATGTTCAAGTGGCGGCGTGACCGTCTCATGAACGGAAACGCACGCAGTTGCGCCCCGCTTCCTTCGCCTCGTAGAGCGCGGCATCGGCCTTGGCCACGATATCCGAGCGGTCCTCGACCCCCGCGCAGGGATAAGCGGTCACTCCCTGGCTAACGGTGACCTGTACCGGCTCCCCCTCCGGCCCGGCGAAATCGTGTCCCTCCACCGCCGCGCGGATGCGCTCGGCGGTCTTGAGCGCGTTTTCCAGCTCCGTCTCGGGAAGGAGGATGGCGAACTCCTCGCCGCCGTAGCGGGCCAGGATGTCCATGGTGCGCAGGCAGCCCTTGATGATGGAGGCCGTTTCCTTGAGGACCTCGTCGCCGTAGAGGTGCCCGTAGGTGTCGTTTATCTTCTTGAAGAAGTCGATGTCCAGCATGATGAGGGAGAAGACGGTGCCGTAGCGCATGGAGCGCTTGAACTCCTTTTCAAAGAGCTCCTGGAAGAAGCGGTGGTTATATATCTTGGTCAGTCCGTCGGTGATGGCCATGCGCTTGGCGTCCTCGTAGAGGCGGGCGTTGTCCACGATCATCACCAGCTGGTTGCTCACCAGGTTGAGGATGGCCTGGGCGTCGCGGCGGAAGGCTGGGGTGGGAGGGCCGGCCAGCAGCAGGAGCCCGATGGGCGCGCGGTGGGCGATCAGGGGGATGTGGATGTATACCGGCTCCGGCATGTCGCCGTCGGGGGAGGTCACCAGGTTGCCCTCTCCCAGGATGACGCGGCCTATCGTCCGGGGGTCCCTCACCCGCCACGCGTAGCCGGTGGCGATGTCCAGGGACTCTTGCACGGCGCCCTCCAGGGCCTCCGTCGCGGTGGGCTGGTTGACGTACAGGTGCATCTCCATCTCCTCGAAGAGGAGCAGCAAGCCCAGCTGGTAGTTGAATAACTTGTCCAGGATCTCGAAGATCGAACACACCGTTTCGTTGAAGTCCTGCAGCGAGCCGGCAAGGGATGCGATATCGTTGAGGATGGTGGTCTCGTAGAGCTTGCGGTCCAGGAGGTCGGTGATCTTGTTGATGATGTAATCCTCGCTGACGTCCTTTCTCCGCTTGCGGGAGAGTTCCTTGCTCTCACGGTACTGCGAGGTGTCGGCGAGCAGCTCATCCACCTTTTCCAGGAGGTGCTCGGGCTTGAATCCCTTGGTGATGTAAGCGTCGGCTCCCGTCTTCAGGCCCCAGAACATGTCGCTCTGGTGTTCACGTCCCGTGAGCATGATGATGGGCATCCAGGAGGTCATGGGATCCTCCTTGAGGAGGCGGCACACCTGGTAGCCCTTTATCTTGGGCATCTCGATGTCCAGGATGAGGAGGTCGGGGAGGAGGGAGAAGGCCTTCAACGCCGCCTCTATGCCGTCCCAGGCCACGTCGACCCTGTAACCGGCCTGTTCGAGTATGGAGCCGGTCACCTTGACCACCAGCTTGTTGTCGTCGGCCAACAACACGTGCTTCTTTTCGGCCATGGCGCTCTTCTCCCCGTTCCTTATCGCTTATGATTTATCGGCTTGCGCGCTTCCGGGGTTAACCCGGGCGGCCGGGAGGTTCCGGCGCTTCCCGCGCGCTCATGGGCGGTAGGGTTCCGGCCCTTCCCGCGCGGGGCGCAGGACGAGCTCCACCCTCCCGTTCTCCAGGGCGGCCGCGAGCTCGCAGGCCTCGTCGGGGGTGACCTCGAGGAGAACGCAGCCGTTCGACGTCCATCCCGTTAAGTCGCCTGAAAGCGCTTCCTCCCCGGAAGCGTCGTGGTGCGGGGAGGAGGCGGGATCGCATACCTCCAGGACGCCCACGTTCTCCATGGCCAGGCGCGAGAAACCGCCGCTCGTGCAGATGATGTCCACACGGCTACCCGGGGCCAGCCGGGAGGGCGGGAAGGCCACCGCCTCGCACGGCAGTGGAAAGGCGCGCAGCCCGGCGTCGAGCCCACCCGTCGCCCACTCCCCGTCCCGTGATGAAACGGCGCCTTCCAGCAGGGGTTCTCCCTGCCGCACGGGATAGCGCAGCACCCGGCCGCTTACCTCCGCGGCATCCGTGAAGGTGCCTGGGAGGAGGTACCTGTCGGGAAAAGGAACCAGGTCGAGGGAGGAGGCGTCGAGCGTCTCGCCCGCGCGCAGGTCCCGTGCGGCGACCACCAGCTTCACCAGGTTCCCGCTCGCGGCGACGCGCGACTGCAGGCTGCGCAGGTAGGCGAAGACGCCGAAGGCGGCGAGGACGGCGGCGGCGAGGGAGGCCGCCAGGTAGAGGCGTGAGGAACGGAACCTGAGCATGTGCGCTACCACTCCTTTCTAGGTTATTGCCATGCCCGTCTTTGCCGGCCCGGCGCCCGCGTTTCCCCCGTTCTGCGCGGCCTTTTCGCGGGGAGTCACCTTGCGCGCGGGAGCATGACCGTCATGTGCGCGGCAGCATGGCCGCTTTTCCCGCCTGCGCGGTGCCGCCCCGCTGCCCGACACGGCGGGACCGCCTAGCGCAGCGGGATGAACTGGAAAAGGTTGCAGGAGGTGTCAAGGAAGAGGAAGCCGCTGCGGATGGCCTCTCCCCCGCACAGCACCTTCGCCACCTCCTGTGCCTGCAGCGCGGCGACGAGGGCCGGGGTGGTGGGGGGATTCCCCTCCACCAGCTCTATGCCCCGGTCCTCCCCCGGCGCGTAAAGCGAGCGCAGGCCGGGGTCGCCCGGGTAGATGGTCATGACCTGGCCGGCGTTGCCCGCGATGGCGCCGTGCACCATGGGGATGCCCAGCCGCGCGCACCCTTCCTCCAGGGCCAGTCGCGAGGAGACGGTGTCCAGGGCATCCACCACCACCTGGGCTTCCCCGAAGACCTCGTCGAAATTGTCGGCGGTGACGAAGCACCGGTGAGCGGAGACCTCGAGGTCGGGGTCGATCTCCGCCACCCTTTCCCGGGCGCGCAATGCCTTGGGGCGGCCGATGTCGCACTCCCGGCACAGCAGCTGGCGGTTGAGGTTGTTCTCCTCGAAAACGTCGGGGTCGGCGAGGATGAGGCGGCCCACGCCGTAACGGGCGAGAAACTCGGTCACGCAACCCCCGAGCCCGCCCAGCCCGCAGACCCCCACGCAGGAGCGGAGGAGGCGCAGCTGGCCCTCCATGCCCAGGGTCCCGATGTTGCGCTGGTAGCGCGCCGGGACGATCCCGAGCTCGAGGGCGCGTACAGCCACCTGCAGGCCGGATAGGCGGAAACGAGCGGCCAGTTCCCTGGCCCGCTGCAATGGCAGAACCAGCGAACCCTCCTCCCGCACGGCCGCGGCCGTCAACGCATCGCGCAGCTCCCGCTCCATACCCAAATTATATAACATGTCTAACTTATATACAAGGTTTTTGCCGGGCGCCGTCCCCATGCCCCCTCGAGGCGTCCTTTCCGCCCCGCGTCGCCCGACGCCCTGCGGCGGGACGGGGGAACGACAGAGGGGGGCACGTAGGGGGTAAGGCGCGCGGCCCGGTCGTCACGAGGGTCACCCCGTGCTTCGCCTCGCGGGACACCAGGAGGCAGGGCCAGCAAATATTCCGGGGATCTCCGCCACGGAAGCGAGGCCACCCCGGCCTCCTTTCTCAGGCGCGCAGCCTCTCGCGGGCATGGCGCCTTACGTCCTCCCGCAAGAGCACGCCCAGCAGCCGCCCCTCCTCCGTGACCCAGAGAAAATCCCTACCGCTCCTCTCCATGAGGGCCATGACCTCAAAAAGCGGGTGCCGCGACGAACAGGTATCTTCCGGCCGCAGGGGGCGGGCCACCGCGGCAACGGGGGTCTCCTCCCAGGCGGACTTTGCCGCCTTTTTCAGATCCGCCATGCTCACCGTGCCCGCGAGCTTTCCCTGGCGCAGCACGGGTATCACGGCGCCGGGCGTTCTTTCCAGGTGAACGCGGTACACCTCCTCCAGGGTGGCGGAAAGGTCGACGGCCGGAACGCCGGGCCGCAGGAGGTCATAGGCGGTCGCGTCCGCGAGCGCAAGCCGCAGGCGAAGCTGGCGGAAGCTGTTCTCCGCCGCCTGCACGAGGAAGGTGCCTATGAGTATGAACCATACCCCGGCGAGTATATAGTCGCCGCGGTTGCGCAGGAGGTCGGCCAGGAGCATGGAGATGCCGGCCGTAACCATGAGCGCCCCGAAGACCTCGCCCAGGCGGCTGGCTGCGCGCGTGCTTCTTTCCATATCGTGCCAGTGATGCCAGAGGAGGGAGCGGAGTATCCTGCCGCCGTCCAGGGGGAAGCCGGGGACGAGGTTGAAGGTCCCCAGGCCGAAGTTCACCGTGGCGAGGAGCATCAGCCCGAAGGAGACGGTCTCCGCGCCCAGCTGGTGGGCGAGGTAGGAAAAGGCGCCGAAGAGGAGGCAGAGGAGGTAGGAGCAGAGGGGGCCGGCCACCGCCATCTTGAACTCAACGCCAGGGGAGGTGACGTCCTTTCCCATCTGGGCCACCCCCCCGAAGACGAAGAGCGTGATGCGGTTGATGGGGACGCCGTTGCGGGTGGCTACCAGGGAGTGCGAGAGCTCGTGCAGGAGGACGGAGGCGAAGAAGAGAAGGGTGGTCAGCAGGGCCACGGGCACGTAGATGGCGGGGCCCGAGGAGACGTTGACCTGGAAGAACTGCAGGACCACCCAGAGGAGCAGCGCGAAGACGATGAACCAGCTCCAGTGGATGAAGACGTCGATACCCCGGAAAGCTCCGACGCGCAGGCCTTTCCTGGGGATCACGGTCCCGTTCTCTTTACGCTTCTTCCTGGATCTCGAGGGGGCTGATGGTGGCCTCGTCGAGCATGGAGGAGCACTCGCAGGAACGCTCCCCGGCGACGGCGGGCACCAGCTTCTCCAGGAGCAGAAGCAGCTTCTCGTTGTTCTCCCGGAAGACGCGCCCGACCTCCTCCGCGGTCACCGATTTCACGCCCTCCTCGTCGGCTATCCAGACGTCCCAGTCCGTGACCAGCGAGATGTTGAGGTAGCACATGCCCAGCTCTCGTACGAGGACCACTTCCGGGTACTGCGTCATGTTGATGACGTCCCATCCCTGGGCGTGGTACCACTTGCTCTCCGCCCGCGTGCTGAAGCGGGGCCCCTGGATGATGACCGCCGTGCCGCCGTTGCGGCAGGGGATGCCCATGCGCGTGGCCACGTCGTGGCATATCCCCCTCATCTCGGGGCAGTAGGGTTCCGCGCAGCTTATGTGCACGGCGGCGGGGCCGTCGTAGAAGGTGCATTCCGAGCGCGCGGTGCGGTCGATGAACTGGTCGCAGAGGACGAAGGTGCCCGGCGGGATCTCCCGCTGCAGGGAACCGCAGGCGCCGGGGGAGATGATGCGCTCCACCCCGAATTCCCGCATCCCGAAGACGTTGGCGCGGTAATTGATGCGGTGCGGTGGATACTGGTGGAAGCGGCCGTGCCGGGGGAGGAAGACCACCGGGACGCCGGCCAGTTCCCCCACCGTGAAGCGGTCGCTGGGCGCCCCGTAGGGGGTGTGGACGGCGTAGCTCTTCGCCCCCTGCAGCAGGGAATAGAAGCCGGATCCCCCGAACACGCCGATCTTCGCCTGGGGCAGTCTCATGTCACGCTCCTTCGCGTTTCGGCGTGGCGGCCGCACTCAGGCGCCGGTGCCGCCACTGGAAGGTATTTCCTCCTTTTCTCCGCTTCCCTTCCCGCCCGCTTCCCCGGAATCCTTTTCCGCCTTCTCCGGGCGGGACTTGCCGCCGTTGTCCGAGGCGGCGCGGGAGTCCGTCTTGTAGAAGCCGGAGCCCTTGAAGATGATGCCCACGGGACGGAAGAGGCGCCTCACCCTGCCGCCGCAGCGGGGGCAGCTTTCCACCGTATCGTTCATCCCGTGCGTAACCTCGAAGACGTCGTCGCACTCGATGCACTTGTAGTCGTATGTCGGCATATCGGCTCACCTCTGGCAACGTGTTCGCAGTTGAAAATATACCCATTATCCGCCATCCGTTCAACTCTAACACCTCCTTTCGCAAGGCGGGTTGCGGCTTCTCATGTCCTGCCGTCCTCCGCGCCGCCTGCCGCGCCGCACCCCGCGCCTTTGGGTTATCATTGAGAGGTGTCGGCGGGACACGTATCGGCGGGAAAGGTGCCGGCGGGAGGAGCGAGGGATGCGCGGAGGGCGGGTTCGCGAGAGCGGAGAGGGCCGCGGGTTGGCGCCCCCGCGCAGGGCGTGGTGGCGCCGGGACCGCCGTGATGGCATCATTGACCGGGGGAGTGACGGATACGGAGGTGGACATGAGCATACTGGTCGTGGGTTCGGTGGCCCTTGATTCGGTGCGCACCCCCTTCGGGGAGGTGGAGGAGGTGCTGGGAGGGTCGGCCACCTATTTCAGCGTGGCGGCCTCCTTTTTCAGCCCCGTGAGGGTGGTGGCCGTGGTGGGGGAGGACTTCCCCGCGGAACACCTGGATTTCCTGGCCTCGCGCGGCGTGGACGTGGGCGGGTTGCGGATGGTGCCGGGGCGGACCTTCCGCTGGCGGGGCTTCTACGATTACGACCTCAACCAGGCTCATACCCTGGACACCCAGCTCAACGTCTTCGAGGATTTCGACCCGGAGATACCCGGGGAATACCGCGACTCGCAGTTCGTCTTCCTGGCCAACATCGACCCCGTCCTGCAGTTGAAGGTGCTCGAGCAGGTGCCCTCCCCGCGGCTTACCGTCTGCGACACCATGAACTTCTGGATAGAGAACAGGCGCAGGGAGCTGGAGGAGCTGATCACGAGGGTGGATTGCCTGCTGCTCAACGATTCCGAGGCGCGGCAGCTGGCCGGGGAACCCAATCTCATCGCCGCCGGTCGCAAACTGCAGTCCATGGGGCCGCGGCGGGTGATCATCAAGAAGGGGGAGCACGGGGTGATCATGCTGGGAGAGAACTCCTATTTTTCCCTTCCCGCCTACCCGCTGGAGACGGTCTTCGACCCCACGGGCGCGGGTGATTCCTTCGGCGGGGGGTTCCTGGGGGCGCTCTCGCGCGAGCGGGACATTTCCGAGGAGGCGGTGCGACGGGCCGTCGTCTACGGGAGCGTGGTCGCCTCCTTCGCGGTGGAGTCCTTTTCCTGCGAGCGCCTGCGCAGCCTGAGCGAGGAGGAGATACGGGCGCGTTACGACGAGTTCATGGAGATCACCTGTTTCTGACGTTCGAAAGGGGACGGTACGCGGTCACGGGAGGGCGCGGAAAGGAGGAGAGATGAGCGATGCGGCTTCGGAGATGCTGGAAACGGGGGAGAAGGTCATCTTCGACAAGAGGCATTCCCTGTGGGAGATCTGGAGGAACTTCCTCATAGGGGCGGTCGCCGTAGTCGCGCTGGTCCTGCTGCTGACCAGGTTCAAGCCCGGGCCGTCGGCGACGCCGGACGAGACCAACTGGGGTTACATAGCCTTGGTGAGCCTGCTGGCCCTGGTCGCCCTGGTCTATTACACCCTGTGGCCGCTCCTGAAACAGCGCAAGCTGCAGGAAAAGAAGGTCTTCCTGCCCGCCCTGGGCGGGGTTCTGGCCGCCGCGGGCTGGGGCGCGTTGATGTGGTTCCGCAACAGCCGGGGATTCGCGGACATCTGGGAAACGGTGGCCTGGATAGCCTTCGTGGTGGTCATCGTGGGATGGCTCGCATACCCCGTCCTGCGCTGGTTCTTCACCCATTTCATCCTCACCGACCGCAAGCTTATACTCAGCTCGGGGATACTGAACAAGAGCTTCAAGGTCATCCCCCTGGACCAGGTCAACGACATCTCCGGCAGCCAGAACGTGTGGGAGAGGGTCTTCAACTACGGCGACCTGGTCATCGAGTCGGCGGGAGAGTTCGGGCAGCAGCCGTTCACCAACATCGGCGATCCCAGGAAGGTGCGGGCGCAGATCCTGGAGCAGAGGAGGATCTTCCTCGAGGAGAGGGCAGGCGGCCGTCCTTACGGGACGGGAACGCCCTATTCAGCCCCGGCGGGGACCGGCATACCCCGGGTGGCGCAGGAGGGGGGACGCGCGGCGGGAGGGCGCACCGCGGCCGAAGAACTTGAGCTGGTGGAGGGCATAAGCAAGCTGGACGAGCTGCGACGCAGCGGCGCCCTCAGCGAGGAGGAGTTCCAGAGGGCGAAGCAGGAACTCCTGGACAGGCTGGGGGGAGACTGAAAGCCCGCTTGCGGGGGCATGAACCACGCACGGCAAGGGACCGTGCTCCCGTGTCGAAGCCGACGGGGCCTACCATGGCGGGGACCCGTGCCGGCCGTACATGCGCGTGGGACCCGGCGATCTTGACGACGGGCACGGGGATGCCCAGCCTCGCCTGTACCATGCCGGGCGCCCGTGCGGGGCGTGACGTCCGGGCAGGGATGCGCGCTTCGCCGCCGCGGCGCGAAGGATGCGGAAAGGGGAGGCGGGAAAAAGATGCGGAAAAGAAAGGCCGGGCACGGCCGGCCTTTGCCGGGGACGGCGGAAACGGCTCATCCTTCTAGTTTCTTGCTGAGCTTGTCCGCCTTCTTCTGCAGCTTGGCCTCGGCTTTCTCGATCTTTCCCAGCTTCTTCTGAAGCTTGTTCTTCTCCTTCTCCATCTTTCCCAGGCGCTTCTCCGCCTTGGATAGCTTGCGAGCCTTGCCCATGGCCTCATCCTCCTTTCCGGGGGTTTGCCTTTATAGCCGTACAATGAAGAAGTATACCATCAACCGGCGGAGGCCACCAAGCCGAACGCGAAGACCGTCTCGAGCATCCACCGCCCCGGCTCAAACACGAGCCTTGCGATCTTCTCCTCGATCTCTTCGATGCCCTTCGCTTCGGAGACCAGACGCAGTACCACGTTTGTCAGGTTGAACATTTATCACCCCTTTCCTCCTTGTTTAGTGGTTTTGGCAGGATGATAGGGTGGTCTCCCAACCCTTTTCAACCCGGAAAGCGCCCGCCGAAACGATACAGCTTCCCGGAACGGCGCGGCATCGTCGGAACGGCGCGGCATAGCCGGGACGGCGCGGCATACTCGGAGGTAAGGGTCGACGGCGTTCGCGCGGCGCGGGGCCCCTTATCACGGCGGACAGCCGCGTTTCCCGCGTTGCCGCACGCAGGCAGCCCCGGTCCCGGCCTGGCCCCGGAACGGAAAGCTCCCGCACGGAAAGCGGGCGCCTCCGCTGTCCCCTTTCGCATACCCCGGGGACGGCATCTGCTATGCTCTTGTCTATGAAGACGGGGAAAACGCTCGTAGGCTTGGTGGATTACCACCTGCACACCGCCCGCTGCGGCCACGCCGAGGGCGGGCCTGAGGATTACGTCTCGCGTGCGTTGGAGCTCGGCCTTGCGGAGATAGGCTTCTCCGACCACTTCCCCCTCCTGCACCTGCGCGACCCATCCCTGAGCATGGCCCTGGAGGAGCTGCCGGAGTACGTGCGGGAGATCGGCGAATTGGCGGAGCGCACCACGGGGTTGACCGTGAGGATGGGCATCGAGGTGGATTACGTGGACGGTTACGTCGACCGCCTGGCGGAACTGCTGCGGCCCTATCCCTTCGACTACGTGCTCGGTTCCGTGCACTACCTTGACGGCTGGGGTTTCGACGACCCCCGATACGTGGACGGATACCGCGGGAGGGACATCCACGCCCTCTGGGAGCGGTATTTCCAGGTTCTGGGAGACGCCGCGGAATGCGGCCTGTTCGACGTCCTGGCCCACCCCGACCTCATCAAGAAATTCGGGTGGCGGCCGGGGGGCGACGTGCGCCGCCTCTACGAGGAATGCCTGGACCGGGTGGCGGAGAGCGGCCTGGTGGTGGAGGTGAGCACGGCGGGCCTGCGCAAGCCCGTGGGGGAGGTCTACCCCGGGGAGGATTTCCTGCGCCTGTGCAGGGAAAGGGAGATACCGGTCACCCTGGGCTCGGACGCCCACGCTCCCGGGGAGGTGGGGTGGCGCTTCGAGAGTGCGTTGGCCCTCCTGCGCCGCGCCGGCTACCGGGATATCGTCCGCTTCCGGAAACGCGAGAGGTCTCTCCTGCCGCTCCCCGCTGCGGGTAGCGGGACATAGTGGAGGGCGGATACCGCGCGGCGACGCGCGTCGGACGGATATGAACCTCCGCGAGGAGGCCGGTGTCGTCGGCATCACGCGGGTGGAGGCGCGGCGCACGGCGGGGCGGCGCATCCTTTGCGGCTCCCGCATCGCGGCTCACGCGCCCGGGCCCCGGGCTCAATCCCCGGCTATCACGTCCGTGGCGATCTTTTCCACCTGGTCCTTGGTGAAGGGCTTCTCCAGGTAGTCGTCCACGCCCTCTCGGCGTGCCTGGGCTATGGTCTGCGGCGAGGAATACGCCGTCATGAGGATGATCTTGACGTGCGGGTACTCGCTCTTCACGACGCGCGCCAGCTCGATGCCGTCCATCTTGGGCATGCGGATGTCGGCGAGGATGACGTCGGGCGGGTTCCTCCTCACCATGGCCACGGCCTCGGCGCCGTCCCTGGCTTCCTCCACCGCGAAGCCCGCTCGCTCCAGCCAGCGCGATACGAGGTGGCGCACCCCCTCGTTGTCGTCCACGATGAGCAGCTTGGCCTTACTGGGCTTTTCCAATGCCGGCACCTCTTGTCGGAAGCCTGAGGATGAAGGTCGTTCCCGTATCCTGCTGCGAGATTACCTCTATGTCTCCGCCGCTGTCCAGCAGGATCTTCTGCACGATTGAGAGGCCCAGACCGGTGCCCCCCTCCTTGGTGGTGAAGAACGGCTCGAAGATGGAGGGAAGGATCTCGGGGGCGATGCCCGTGCCGGTATCCTCCACGCGCATCTCGACGAAGCCGTCGCCCGCGTCGTGCGCCCTCACGGTCACCAGGCCGCCCCCGGGCATGGCCTGCAGCGCGTTCTCCAGCAGGTTGACCACCACGTGTCTCAGGTTGTCGCGGGAGAGCATCACCGGCGGCAGGCCCTCCTGCACGTCGCGCACCACCCTCACCTCCTCCTTGCCGTTTCCCCTCAGGAAATCGGAGATGAGGGAGGGGAGCTCCTCGCCCAGGGAGACGGAGGGTTCCTCTCCCGCGGGGAAGGGCGAGCGGCTGAAGGTCAGCATGCCGGATATCCACTGGTTGCTGAGGGCGGCCTCACTCCGGATGGTGGCCAGCAGCTCCCTGCGGTCGGGATCCTCTTCTTCCTCCATGAGCTCGTCGGCGAGGCCGATGATGGCGAAGAGCGGGTTCTTGACCTCGTGGGCTATCTTGGCCGCCATCTGCCCCAGGATGGAGAGGTGGTCCTGCTGCCTCAGGCGCGACTCCATCTCCTTCACCGCGCTCACGTCCATGAAGACTATGGCGGCCCCCAGGCTGCCCCCCTTCGCGCTGTGCAGGGGGAAGGCGTTGAAGCTCACCGTCATGCGCTTCCCGCCGGGGCCCTCCACCACCATCTCGTGGCGCCGGAAGACGCGGTCCTCCTCCAGGCAGAGTCGGAGCACGGGCTGGAAGAAGGAGAGGGAGCGGAATTTTTCCCTTTCCTCCTCCAGGTCGCGGTAGTTCACGCCGATGACCTCCTTCGCGTCTATCCCCATGATCTCCGATGCCTCGCGGTTGAAGTAGATGACGTCTCCCTCGGCGTCGATGACCAGCACGCCGGCGAGCATCTCCTGGATGAAATGCTCGGTGTATTCGCGGGTGTCGGACAGCCACTCCAGGGTCTTCTGGCTTTTCTTGTAGAGGTCCACGTTGATCATGGCCACGGCGAGCTCGTGGCAGAGGCTGGAGAGCAGGGAGACCTCCTCGGGCTTGTATTCGTGCTCCTCGTAGGTGGCGGTGACCGCCAGCCCGACCACCTGTCCCTTGGCCTTCAGGGGGATGATGATCTGGGAGCGCGGGCTCCTTCCCTCCGCGTAGGTTTCCGCGGCCCTGGGGTCGACGGGGAGCTCGCTGCGTATCACCACCTGCCCGCTGAGAAACGCCCTTCCCACCGTGCCGTGACCGACGGGGATCTTCAGGCCGCGCACCGCCTTTTCCTGGAAGCCGCGGTGGGAAAGTACCTGGAGGTTCTTGCGGTCCTCGTCCGGGACCAGCACCACCCCGATGCTCGAATTGGTCAGCGTGAGCATGACTCCCAGGATGTTCGCCACCAGCTCCTCCAGCTCCAGGGTGGAGCTGACGGCGCTTACCGCGTCGGCGAGGATGCCGAAACGCAGGTTGAGGTCGGTTATCTCGTCTATGTATTCCTTGTTCTGCTCGCGGAAGCGCCACCACTCCAGGGCCAGGTAGAGAACAAGGCCCAGGAGGCAGAGCCCGAGGAACCCGCCCACGAAGAAACGGATGGGGGAACCGAGCACCACGGTCACCGCCATGATGCCCGCGGCGAGGACCGCGATCACCGCCACCAGGAGGACCATGAGGTATCCCTGGGGTTTGCGTGTTTCCTTCCGGCTCCCCTCGGAGCCCTCCTTTACCGCCCTCATGACTACCCCTTCGATTTCCACCCCTCTTTATCGGCAGAAGTGCATCCATACTTTGGGGTTTGTCGTGAATGGTTTTTCCTCTCGACGAGGTTGCTGCGACCCCGCGGGGAGATGGTCTTCCGCCTCGCGTGATGGGGGATTGCCGGCGTGCCCGTGAAGGAGCGCCCGGGATGCGCATACAGGAAAGCCCTGTCGTTGGCCGGGATGGGTCAGGGCACACGGTCAGAGATGGGTCCCCAACCTGTCCAGCATCTCCTCCGGTTGCAGCGTGGATAGGTGGTAGTACGCCGCGCCCATGGCGTCCGCGATGCGCCGCGCCTGGGTGGCGGCGTTCCTGCCCAGGATGAAGCGCGGGTTGGAGGTGTCGAAGACCACGCCGTGCAGCCCCTCTTCCCTTATCCTGCCGGCGATCTCCAGTCCTTCCCGCACGGGGTCCCCGGAGGCCAGGCCGACGTTGCCGTGACCGTCCGTGATGAGGACCAGCAGGGGGAAGAGATCGGGATCGCGCCGCAGCTCCCTGCGGGCCACCAGCAGGCCCATGGCCAGGCCGTGGTTGAGGGGGGTGGCTCCGCCGGTGGCGAGGTCCTTTATGCGCAGGTTGGCCAGCTGGATGCTGGAAGTCGGATTGAGCACCAACTGCGCGCTTTCGTCCCGGAAGGTTATCAGCCCCACGCGGTCCCTTTTCTGGTAGGCGTCCGTGAGCAGCCTCCGCACCACCTGCTTGGTCGCCTCGATGCGTTCCGCGCATCCCATGGAGGCGCTGGCGTCGAGGATGAAGAGGATGAGGCTCCCCGCCCTGCGCCTCTTGATGGCGGCGCGGAGGTCCTCGCGCTGTATGGCCAGCGGCTGCTCCTTCCCCAGCGACCTGCCGGCGGCCGCGCGGAGGGTGGCTTCCAGGGCCAGGTTGCCGGCCTTGGGGGTCTCGTCGGGACGGAGAACGCGGTGTCCTATGCGCTTGCCGTTCCCCTCGTCGGTGACCGCGCTGTTCCTCCTGCCGTTCGCGGTGAGGATCTTTTTCGCCGCCAGGGGTTGCAGCGGCGGGACCTCGACTTCCGGGGCCTCGGGACCGGGGGGTCTTTCCGCCGCCGGCGCGCTCGGCTCGCGCTCCGATTCCTCCTGCGACGGGACGGCTTCCCGGGGGAGCGGCGCCGCCTCGCACGGTTCCTGCAGCGGAAGGTCGAGCGACCTTCCCTCGCGCATGATGATGCGCTCGAGGCGCTCCATGTCCTTGATCTGCCCGTCGAGGGGGGAGCGGCGCAGGCGGTGCGGCAGGGCCATCTCCGCCGCCTCGCGCACGTCGTCCCTGTCCACGCAGGCCTTGCCGTCCAGGGCGGCGAGCGCCCGCGCGGCCTGGCAGGTGGCGATGTCGGCGCGGTGTCCGCCGGCCCCGAGCTCCACGCAGACGCGCGCGATCAGCTCGAGGACGGCGTCCGGGACCTCGACCTCGGGGAGCAGGCTCCGCGCCCGCAGGATCCTGCGGCGCAGCTCCTCCTGCAGGGGATGGAAGCGAGCCTGCAGCAGCCGGGGGTCCTCCAGGAAGAGGCGTCGCCGCCGCATGACCTCCACGCGGGCCCCGGTGTCACGCTCGCCGGCCACCTCCACGCAGAGGCCGAAGCGGTCCTCCAGCTGCGGGCGCAGCTCGCCTTCCTCGGGGTTCATGGTCCCCACCATGATGAAGGAAGCGGGATGGGAGAAGGACACCCCCTCGCGCTCCACCACGTTGACGCCCATGGCCGCCGCGTCGAGCAGTAGGTCCACGATGTGGTCCTCCAGCAGGTTGACCTCGTCCACGTAGAGGAGGGCGCGGTTGGCCTCGGCCAGGATGCCCGGCTCGAACTCCTTCACCCCCTCCTTCAGCGCTTTCTCGAGGTCCAGGGTGCCCACCACGCGGTCCTCGCTGGCGTTCAGGGGGAGGGTCACGAAGCGCATGGGCCTGGTCACCACGGGGAGGGGCTCGCCCCTGCTCCAGCGGGAGAGACACTCGTCGCACATCTCCTCCTCGCTGTGGGGGTTGCAGGAGAAGGGGCAGTCCGCCACCACGTCTATGGGGGGAAGGAGGTCCGCGAGGGCGCGCGCCGCGGTTGACTTGCCGGTGCCCCGCTCCCCCCTGATGAGCAGGCCGCCGATACGGGGGTCCACCGCGTTCACCAGCAGGGCGCGCTTCAGCCTATCCTGCCCCACCAGGGCGGAGAAAGGATAGAGGAAGTATTCCCGACCCATGACGCCACCACTCCTTCTTTCGTTACAATATATAGTAATTTCATCCCTTGTTCAATACTATATATTGTATTTATGCTTCCGCCCCGGGAGCATCCCGGTGACGCTCCCGTCCTCGCCGCCCCCCACTCGCGGTCGCCGTCCCCCCGCGGGACGCGGCCGGTTTAAACAGCGGGGTGCTTATGCCGATATCTTCACTGGCAGAAACGTAGGGATCGCGAGAGGAGGTAGGTAGATGGAGATATCGGTATCCCGCACCGGTGATATGGAAGAAATTGCCATGATAAACGTCTCCGGAGTGGTGGACTCCGAGACGGTGGAGCGGTTCGGGGAGACCCTGGAAGGGGTCTTCGAGGAGGGCTGTTACAACATCATCCTTAACATAAAGGGCCTTACGTACATAAACACCGCCGGACTCAGCATCATCGCCGACGCCTACAAGAAGGCGAGCCAGAACCGTGGAAGCCTCAAGATACTCAATGCGGGGGACGCCATCAGGGAGCTCCTGGACGTGGTCCGCTTCACCAAGATCATCGAGATCTACGAGGACGAAGAGGAGGCCGTGGCGAGTTTCAAGTGAGCGTGCGGAAGAACGAGGGCGCCCAGGGCTGGCGGGAGGAAAACGCGGGGGATGATGTTTCCGGGCAGGACCTGATGCGCCTGGGAAGGCTGCTGGCTTCCACGCTCGACCTCAACAATCGCCTGGACCGCGTGCTGGACCAGGCCATGGAGTTGTTGCGGGCGGAGCGGGGGAGCATCATGCTCCTCGACGAGGGGTCGAGCGAGCTGGTGGTGAGGGCTGCGCGCGGCCTGGGCGGGTCACGGGAGTTCCGCGTTCCCCTGGGAGAGGGAATATCCGGCTGGGTGGCCCAGCACGGCGAACCCCTCATCCTGCAGGACGTTGTGGCCGACCGCCGCTTCCGGGGAAGCGACGACAGCGTGAAGAGCGCCCTCGCCGTCCCCCTGCGCGTGCAGGACAGGGTGATCGGCGTGCTCAACGTCTCCACCGCCACCCATCGCAGGCGCTTCGACCGCCGTGACCTGGAACACCTGCTCTCCTTCGCCGACATGGCGGCGGTGGCCCTCGAGAACGCCCGCCTCTACCAGGCCCTGAAGAAGGACCGGGACAAGGTGGAGCGGGAGCTGCGCATGGCCAACCGCATCCAGCGTTCCATCGTCTCCACCCACGTGCCCTGCGCCTCCGTGCGCATGGTCTCCCGCCTCATGCCCGCCTCGGCGGTGGGGGGAGACTTCTTCAGCGTCATACCCCTGGACAGGGATTCCCGTTTCTGTTTCTACTGCTCCGCGGATATGCAGGACCGCTGCCAGAGACTGCGCACCGAGTTCTGTCCCCAGAAGTTCGGTCTCATGATCGGCGACGTGGCCAACAAGGGGATGCCCGCCGCTCTCATCATGTCCGTGCTCACCTCCGTTCTCTACGAGCTGGGGCGGCGCCACGTCTCGCCGCGATCCGTGCTCAACGAGGCCAACGCGGCCTTTCGCCGTTTCTTCTCCGAGTCCCAGTACGGTTTCGCCACCCTCTTCTACGCCTTTTACGACAACAACGACAACAGCCTCACCTATGCGCGGGCGGGACACGAGCCGCCCATGCTGTGGAGGAAGGGCGACGGTTCCCTCGAGTTCCTGGAGGGGGAGGGTTTCCCGGTCGGTCTCATGGAGGACGGCCAGTACCAGGAGAAGACGGTGAGGTTGCGTAAGGGAGACCGCTTGCTCCTCTACACCGACGGTCTGACCGGAGCCCTCAACGCGCGGGGGGAATTGCTGGGGAGGAAGAGGCTGGCGAAGCTGGTGCACGAGCATGCCCGCGCGGACCTGGAGTCCTTCCTGGACGTCCTGGCCGACGAGATCATGCTCTTCACCGGCGACGCGCCGCAGCCGGACGACATCGCCGTCATGGTCCTCGAGCTGGAGGAGGTCTACGACCTCACCATGACGGTGGGGACTGACGTGCGCCAGATAAGGCACGTCATAGACAGCGTGCTGGAGACCCTGCGGGACTTCGAGGGCCTCAAGGACCCCGTGACCCTGCGCCTGTGCCTGGAGGAGCTGCTGCACAACGCCATGGAGCACGGCAACAGGTGCGACCGCACCAAGAAGGTCTACATCACGGTGAAGGCGGAGCCGCGCCGCGCGACCATCCGCGTGCGCGACGAGGGGGAGGGGTTCGATTTCCGGAAGGTGGTGCGGGAGCGCGATGAGGATCCCCAGGTCCTCTCCGAGAGGGGCCGCGGCCTGCTCATCGTGAACCACTACGCGGACGAGCTGCGCTTCAACCGGGAGGGCAACGAGGCCACCCTGGTCTTCAGATGCAAATAGGGACCCGCGCAAGGGTTTCACGGTCCGCGCAAGGGTTCCGCGCAAGCGTTTCCCGGTCCGCGCGTGAAAGTGCGTCGCGGACGGGCGGATACGGTTACCCCTAACCCGGCACCGGCATGCATCCGGGAGGCATACGCTGAGTCCAGCGGCCCCGCGCGCCCCTGCCGCCGCGGGTCCCGGCCCTGCGGGAGCACGGTGCCGACGCCCCACCGGGCCCGACGTCCTTGTCCGCACGGGGAGAGGGGCGACATTCCCCTTGGGAACCGGTGAGGGCGCGGGAAGCGTCCTGATAGCGTTGTCCGTCGGCGCCGTGCCGCGCGGCGGTTAACGGCGCACCGGAAGGGTATGCTATCATTAAGCCTGAATTATTCTTAGAGGAGAGCGTCTGCACGGAAGTCGCAGAAGGAGGAACGAGCGGGAAACCATGAGCGGTAGAACCGTTATCGGGAAAGCGACAGCCGCCGGGGTCGCAGCCCTGCTGGCCGCCGCGGCGGTGCTGATGGGCAGCATGGCGGCGCCCGCTGATCCCGTGCAGCAGAAGAAGGAGGAGCTGGAACGGATAAAGAGCGAGGTCCAGCGCATAGACGCGCGGCTGGAGACCATCACCGAACAGTACAACCTCACCAACTACCGCATCCGGCAGGCCAGGAAGGCCATCGCCGAGAAGGAAGCGCAGATAGCCGCCCTCACCGCCGAGCTGGAGTTCCGCAAGGACGTGCTGGGACAGCGCATGAGGGAGCTGTACAAGTCCGGCAACGCCGACGTCCTCGAGGTGCTAACCGAGAGCCGCACCGTGGATGACCTCTACACCAACCTCGACCGCGCGCAGCGCATAAGCGGCAACGACGTTTCGGCCATCGCTTCCGTCATCGGGTCGCGCCAGCAGGTGGAGGCGGCAAGGGCGGAGCTGGAGGCGCGCAAGGCGGAGCTGGATGCTTCCCTGGCGCAGTTGGGGGCTCAGAAGAGCCAGATAGAGGCGGAGCTCCAGAGGAGAAGGGAACTGGTGGCCGGCGTGGAGGCGGAGGTCAACCGCCTCATCGCAGAGGAGGAGGCTCGGCAGGCGGAGGCCCGGCGGGCGGCGACGACGGTCCGCCAGACGGTGAGCGCACCGAGAGTGCCCCCTCCCCCGCCCCCTCCCTATGCTCCGGACGTGATAAAGGTGGCCTACGCGCAACTGGGCAAGCCCTATCGCTACGCCGGTTCGGGCCCGGACGTCTTCGATTGTTCGGGGCTGGTCATGTACTGCTACGCCCAGGTGGGCGTGAGCCTCCCGCACAGCTCATACATGCAGGCGAGGTGCGGGGTACCCGTTTCCTATTCCGAGCTGCAGCCCGGGGACCTGGTCTTCTTCCACGGGTACGGTCACGTGGGGCTCTACATCGGGAACGGGCAGTACATACACGCTCCCCGCACCGGTGACGTGGTGCGCATCGCGGACCTCGGACGCAGGGGGGACTTCTGCGGGGCCGTGCGCATAAGGTGACGGGATGGCGGCGGTGAGCCGCGCACCCGGGAACCTCCGGGAAAGGCGGGAGAGACGGGCGACCTGCCGGCAAGCCGCCGTGAACGCGAGGGGGAGGAAAAATGAGCAGTACCGCCGTATTCTTCGATCCCCTTTACCTCGAACACGACAACGGGTTCGGCCACCCGGAACGCGCCGAGAGGCTGGAAGCGGCCATGCGGGTGCTGCGCAGCACGGGGCTCGCCGACAGGGTGAGCATCCTCTCGCCGCGTGACGCCGCGGTGGAGGAGATCGAGCTGGTGCACCCGAAGCGCTACATCGACGTGGTGAGGGAGGCGGCGGCGGCCGGCGGCGCCTGGCTGGACGCCGACACCCACGTCAGCCCGCGCTCCTACGACGCGGCCCTGCGCTCGGCCGGGGCGGCCCTGGAGGGACTGGAGCGCATCTTCGCCGGGGAGATCGACAACGCCTTCTGCCTGGCGCGGCCGCCCGGCCACCATGCCACCGCCACGCGGGGCATGGGCTTCTGTCTCTTCAACAACAACGCGGTGGCCAGCCGTTTTGCCATGGAAAAATATGGGATAGAGCGCATCTTCATACTGGACTGGGACGCCCATCACGGCAACGGCATCCAGGACATCTTCTACGAGGACGACCGCGTCCTCTACGTCTCCCTCCACCAGTACCCCCATTACCCGGGTTCCGGGGGCTACCACGAGACGGGAAGGGGAAGGGGGGAGGGGTACACGGTCAACTTCCCCCTCCCGGCGCGCAGCGGCGAGGACGTCTACCTGGCCGCCTTCGACGAGGTCATCATCCCCCTGGCCCGCAAGTACCGACCCCAGCTGGTGCTCATCTCGGCGGGTTACGACGCGCATTTCAACGACCCCCTCTGTTCCATGCTCCTCAAGGCCACCACTTACGCGGAGATGGCGGCGCGACTGAAGTCCCTGGCGGAGGAGTGCTGCGAGGGGAGGATGATGGCCGTCCTGGAGGGCGGTTACGACCTCGACGGCATCTCGCGCTCCATCGCCAACACCATAGCCGTTTTCGCGGGGGAGGACCTGCGCGTCGAGGACGAGGGGGTGCTGGGGGGCGGGATGCCTACCTCGGCGAGGGGGAAGGACATCGTGGAGGCGACGCGGAAGGCCATCTCGCCCTACTGGGAAATATAAATATCACCCCGAAAACCTCGCCGACCGCGGCTTCACCGGACGCGTTTCCCTAGTGCTCGCCTTCCCCCGTGGTTCGGGAACGCCGCGAACGCCAGCGGCGGGCTTCAAGACCGCGGCTACCCCCGCTCACGAGCCGACCCTCGCGCGCGAAACCCGTCCCTCCCGGCAGGGGTGACCGCAGCTGCAGGGCAGCGGCGTTGTGTGCCGTGCCGTTGTGCTATATTAGTTTTGTCGGGTGAAGCGAGAGGAGGAAGGGAAGACCGCGCGCGTTTAGGGGGTAAGATGGACGTCCAGACTCTCCTGCAGTACATGGTGGACAAGCAGGCCTCGGACCTGCATATCAAGGCGGGGGGACCGCCCTATTTCCGTGTCGACGGGCAGTTGATAAAGTCTGATTTTCCGAGACTTTCGCCCACCGACACGGTGGAGGCCGCCTACGCCCTGATGAACGAGAAGCAGGCAAAGAAATTCGCCGAGCGCAACGAGGTGGATTTCGCTTACAGCATCGCGGGCCTGGGGAGGTTCCGCGCCAACATCTTCAAGCAGAGGGGCACGGTGGGGATCGCCATCCGCCGCGTCCTCACCACCTCGGTGCCCTCCTTCGAGGAGCTCGGGTTGCCTCCCGTCCTGCGCCGCCTCTCCCTGGAGAGGCGCGGCCTCATCCTGGTGACGGGGCCGGCGGGAGCCGGGAAGACCACCACCCTGGCCGCCATCATCGACTACATCAACAGCAACGAGCAGATGAACATCATCACCATCGAGGACCCCATCGAGGTCCTGCACGTGGACAAGAAGAGCATCATCCACCAGAGGGAGATAGGCACGGACACCGAGAGCTACGCGGAGGCCCTGAAGTACATCACCCGGCAGGACCCTGACGTCATCCTCATAGGCGAGATGCGCGACCCCGAGACGGTGACCGCGGCCATGAGCGTGGCCATGACGGGACACCTGGTGCTCTCCACCTTCCATACCATCGACACCACGGAGACGGTCAACCGCATCATAGACTTCTTCCCGCCCCAGCAGCAGAAGCAGATCCGGCTCACCCTGGCCAGCGTGCTCAAGGGGGTCATCTCGCAGCGGCTGCTCCCCCTGAAGGACCACAGCGGAAGGGTGCCCGCGGTGGAGGTGCTGGTGATGACGGGGCGCATGGCCGAAGCGCTCATCAACGAGGAGCCGACCACCGTGATGCGGGAGATCATCGCCGAGGGGGAGTTCTACGGCATGCAGACCTTCGACCAGTCCCTGGTGGACCTCTACCGATACGGGCTGGTGGATTTCAAGACGGCGCTCTCCGCCTCCACCACGCCGCATGACTTCGCCCTGGCGGTGAAGCAACTGGGCCTGGAGGTGGAGGAGGATCTGCTCAGCAAGTAAGCCCGGGAAGGATAAAGCGGCCCCCTTTCGGCGGAGAGGTATCGCCCGGGCCCGCATCCGCGCTTATTTTCCATAAAATACCATGTGATGCCGTGCGGCACCGCCCTCGCGCGTTGAGGACGCGCGGAGGGGGCGGAAGCGAGGCCGCCGCTCCGCGGGCGCGGGAGGCCTCTTCCCGCCGCGCAGGTCCTCACGGCCTGGGGGGGTTCTCCGCGGAGGGGGTGCAGGCGGGCGGGAGCGCAGACGGCCGGGCGGGCATGATGGCCGAGCCGGAGCCGTGGTCCTGCCGGCGGGGATGCAGGGGGGCGGCGACGATAACCGGTCAAGAATCCTGGTCTATAATTGATGCATGTCGTCGCGGGGGATGTCTTTGCGTGGAGTCCGCGCCGTGTGTCTCGCCCTGCTGGTCACGGCGTTCTTCCTGGCGGTCGCGCTTGCGCGCCGTGGCGGCGGCGGGGAGCGGCCGGGGTCCTCTTCCCTCCTGGCCTGGGAGGAGATCGAGCCGGCGAGGCTGTTCTGAGCGCACCTGCCGGGAAGGATGGTGAGGGGCGTCGTGGAGCCGTTGGGGAACCCGGCGGGAAAGGCGGTTAACGGCGCGGGAGGCGCCCGGGACCCCGCAGGGGCCGGCGCCGCCGCGCCCGGTGACCCGGAGTCGTGCATGATGTCGGTACGGGTGGCATGCATATGCGGTTGCGCGCGCCCGCCGCGTCCCTTGCATGCGCGGGAGTCGCGGGGATGAAGGTCGTCATCCTGGGAGCGGCAGGGAGATCGGGGCAGGCGGTGCGCGCCGCCCTCCTTTCCCTGCCCGGTATCGACGGTGTCATCCTGGCGGACCGCGAGGCGGAGATGTTGAACAGGCTGGCCGCCCTGCCGGCCCCCTTTCCCGTTTCCCCCCGCTTCCTGGACGCGGAGGACGCGAGGAGCCTGCGCGAGCGCATCGCCGAGGCCGACGTGGCGATCGGGTGTCTCGGGCCGGCCTACCGCTGCGAGGAGAAGGTGGTGGAGGCCGTGCTGGAAACGGGACGGGATTACATCTCGCTCGGCGACGATACCCGTGCCTACCGGGAGTCGCTCTCGCGGGATGAGGAGGCCCGCCGCAGGGGGGTGAGGATCTTCCTCGCATGCGGCGTTGCGCCGGGACTTTCCGGCCTGCTTTCCCGCCGGGCCTGCGCCCTCGTGGAGCGGGTCCGCGGCGTGGCGTTTTACTGGTCCCTGCAGGGACTGCTCTCCATGGGGGACGCGGCGGTGGCGCAGATGGCGCACTCCTTCACGGGAAAGGCGGCCGTGCTGCGGGCGCGGAGGGAGGAGACGGTGAGGGCCGGCGGCTGGGCGGAAGCGGTGGAGTTCCCGCCCCCGGCGGGAAGGCGCCTCTTGCGCTACCTGGACCACCCGGAGCCGCTCACGGTGCCGCGTTTCGCGCCCGAGGCCGAGGACGCCTGGTTCAAGGCGGGAGCGGGAGACGGCGGCGATGAGCTCATCCTCCACACCCTTGCCTGGTTGGAGGAGGGATACCGCGATCTCTGCTGGCACGCCGTGCGCCTGGCGGCCGCAAGGGGAAGGCGCACGGGAGAGCCCTGCCCTTTCTCGCTGCGGGTCGCCGTGGAGGGGGTGAGGCGGGGGGAGCCGCGACGCGTGAGCCTGGGGGTGAACGGGGATTACTACCGCTTGAGCGGAACGGCGGCGGCGGAGGCGGTGCGCCGCATGGCGGGAGGCGGGTTGCCGGGACCCGGCGTGCACGCCCTGGACGAGTGCCTGGACGACCGCGTTTTCCTGGAAAGCCTGCACCGCGCCGGGGCGCGTTTTTTTCTCGCGGAGGAGAGACCATCGCGCGGAGATGCGTACGGCCCGCACGGCGGAGACGTCGCGTGGCGGGAGGAGGATGAGGGACCGGGAAGGAGATGAGGGACCGGGAAGAGGACGGGACACGGGGAAGAGGATAAGGCCCGGGAAATGGAGTGGGACCAAGGGAAGGAGGACGGGGTCCGGGGGAACGGACGAGGGCCCTGCGTAGGGTGGCGGCGCGCTCGGGAAACGGGCGGGGGCGGGGACACGCTCCCTGCAGTTGGGAGAAGCGACCCGGCGGATGTCGCATGGTTACGGCACACGCTTACGGGCCCCGTCAGGCGTCACTCCTCTCGGCGGTGCACGCGGGCGCCGTCACGCTTCCCGGCAAGAGGCGGTATCTATCCGGCAGGCGCTTGCCGGGTTGAAGAAGGCCAAGGGACCACCCCGGTATCCTTACACCCCGGGCTGAATCGACACGAGGAAAGGGGTGGCCTTCCGGCCGATGCTGTAACGGGGCTTACGGGGTACTGATATAATTTATTATCCGCTTGTTTGAGAAGGCGGTGCTTGCAGGCGAGGACGGCGCGGGCGCGGCGACGGCCGGCCCCGGGTCGCGGACGGAGGCAGCAGCCCGGCGTAGCGGCGCCGTGAAAGGCGAGGAGGCAGCTCGTGAGAGGGAGGGCGGCAAGATGAGGATACTGGTCACCGGGGGAGCGGGTTTCATAGGCTCTCACCTGTGCGAGCGCCTGGTGTCCCAGGGCCACGAGGTCTTCTGCCTGGACAACCTGTGCACTGGCAGCGTGGAAAACCTGGAGCACCTGCAGGGCGCGCCGAACTTCCGCTTCATCCTCGCCGACGTGACGGAACCGCTGGGCCTCATAGTGGACGCCGTCTTCCACCTCGCCAGTCCCGCCAGTCCCAGGGATTACGGCAGGCTGGTGGTGGAGACCATGCTGGCCAACTCGCTGGGCACCTACCAGACGCTGGAGGTGGCGAGAAAGAGCGGCGCCCGCTACCTCCTGGCCTCGACTTCGGAGGTCTACGGGGACCCCCTGCGCGTGCCGCAGGACGAGGGCTATTACGGCAACGTCAACCCCGTGGGGCCACGCTCGTGCTACGACGAGTCCAAGCGCTTCGCGGAGGCGCTCACCGCCTCCTACCGTCGCATCCATGGCCTGCATACGGTCATCCTGCGCATCTTCAACACCTACGGGCCGCGCATGCGCCGGGAGGACGGAAGGGTTATTCCCAATTTCATCCAGCAGGCGCTCGCCGGGGAACCCCTCACCGTTTACGGCGACGGTGCCCAGACGCGCAGCTTCTGCTACATCGACGACATGGTGGAGGGGCTGTGCCGCGCCCTGGCGAGCGAGGAGGCCGCGGGGGAGGTCATCAACCTGGGGAGCGACGAGGAGATGACCGTGCTGGAGCTGGCCGAAAAGATCAGGGAATGCCTCGCCTCACCGTCGCCCACGACCTTCCTTCCCCTTCCCGAGGACGATCCCCAGAGGCGCAGGCCCGACCTCGCGAAGGCGCGGCGTATCCTGGGCTGGGAGCCCGTCACCGACCTCGGGGAAGGCCTGCGCAGGACGGCGGAATGGTTCAGGAAGGAACTGGCGAAGGAGGTGGAAAAAAGTGGGGGTTGAGGAGGAACGGTACCGGGACATATTGCGGGCGCGTTCCGACCCCTCCACCTATTACGCGCTGCTGGGGATGAAGGTCATCGAGCTGGAGGAGGGGAGGTCCCGTCTCTCCATGGATGTCCGCAGGGAACTGCTCAACGCCGGTGGCATCGTGCACGGCGGGGCGCTGGCCTCCCTCGCCGACGCCTCCATCGCCGCGGCGCTGGCCACCACCGTCGATCACGCCAGGGAGAGGATGTCCACCGTGGAGATGAAGATAAACTACCTCTCGCCGGTGCGGGACGGGCGCATCACCTGCAGCGGCCGGGTCATCCAGAGGGGAAGGTCGATCGCCGTGGGAGAGGCCTGCGTGTACGACGGCGAGGAGAGGATGGTGGCGAAGGCCACGGCGACCTTCATGATAAGGGAGAAGTAGGGGAAGAAACCACCGCAGGAGAATACCCGTAGGGGTTGTATCCGCAGGGGATGGACAGTATCTTCCCGCAACCGCCCGGCCCGCTTGTTCCGGGCCCTGCACCGGACCGCATTCGGCCTACGGGCCGCCCAGCCGGTATATGCGGTGCAGCATCCAGGCGTCGTTTCCCTGGTCGTAGCTCAAGAGATAGAGGTCACCGTCGTCCGCACGCACCCGGAAACAGGCCCGCCTCTCGCGGCTGGTCTCGTCCTCCTCGAACCAGCTCCCCTCGATGTCCATGACCGAGAACTCCCTTCCGTAGAGGGTGAAACTCAAGGGGCGCTCGTTGCTGCGGAAACCGGAGTAGCATTTCACCTGCACGGGGAAGTTCGCTTCCTCGGCACGTGGGATCCAGGATCGTCCCGCCTCGCTCAACCTTCGCTCCTCCTGAATATAAAGAACCCCAATGTTCACTCACGCTAATATATCACAGGGGTGGCGGGAATCAACCCCTTTTACGCGGACTTTGCACGAAAGTCACACGGGATCCACACGGGGTCTACGGGTATGGCCGGTGCGCGAGAGGCCGCTTTTCGCGCCGCCGCATCACGCCGTTGCAACGTGACGGCGGACTCTCCGAAAGCGGTTGCGGCCAGGGATCCGGCCCTCGCCGCACGGGAGGCTCGGAAGGCGGGTCAGGCCTCTTCCGCCAGCGGCCTGGCCGGTAGCAGTTTCTCCTCGCGTTCCAGGTCCTTGCCGTTGCCGAAGTCCGCGGTGGTGAGCGTGCCGCCCGGCTTGCCCGCTATGAAGTCCTCCACCATCTGCCGGGCGGCGTCGTCGGAATATTGCACCGGAGGCGACTTCATGAAGTAGGCGGAGGGTCCGATTAGGGCTCCCGACAGCCCGCGGTCCATGGCCAGCTTGCAGCAGCGCACGGCGTCTATCACGATGCCCGCCGAGTTGGGAGAGTCCCACACCTCCAGCTTGAACTCGATGGTGACGGGCACGTCGCCGAACTCCCTCCCCTCCAGCCGTATGTAAGCCCACTTGCGGTCGTCGAGCCAGGCCACATAATCACTCGGCCCGATGTGCACGTTATCCTTGTCTATGCCGTGATTGAGCTGTGAGACCACGGCGTCCGTCTTCGAGACCTTCTTCGACTCCAGCCTCTCCCGCTCCAGCATGTTCATGAAGTCCATGTTGCCGCCGATGTTCAACTGCGCCGTGCGGTCGAGGACCACGCCGCGGTCGTTGAAGAGCTTGGCCAGCACGCGGTGCACTATGGTCGCCCCCACCTGGGACTTGATGTCGTCGCCCACGATGGGGAGGCCGTGCCTGCGGAATTTCCCCTGCCACATCTCTTCCCTGGCCACGAAGACCGGGATGCAGTTGACGACGCCGCAGCCCGCCCGCAGGGCCTCCTCGATGTAGAAGTGGGTTGCCTTCTCGCTTCCCACCGGGAGGTAGTTGATGAGCACGTCCACCCGGTGACGCGCCAGCACCTCTGCGACGTTCACCGGCTGCGAGGGGTGCTCCTGGGCGACCATGCTGTAGTACTTGCCGAAGCCGTCCAGGGTGGGTCCCCGGTAAACGGTGGCCCCCAGGCGCGGCACGTCGCATATCTTGATCGTGTTGTTGTGCCCGGAGAATATCGCCTCGGAGACATCCTTTCCCACCTTGTCGGCGTCGACGTCGAAGGCGCACACGATCTCTATGTCACGGATGTGGTAAGGGCCTACGGACACGTGCATGAGCCCGGGTATCAGGTCTCCCTCCTTCGCGTCGCGGTAATACTCGATCCCCTGTACGAGGGAGGAGGCGCAGTTCCCCACGCCCACGATGGCCGTTCTTACCTTTCTCATATCCTCAACCTCCCGTCGACTTTCTATCACCATCCCCCGATGGGGTCATCTCCTTGCTTCGTATTGCCATGAGGCCCGCCTTCCTGTTGCGCATGAAGGTCAGGCCTGCAGGGGTGTCATCTTCTCCAGCGGTTCTCCCTCGACAGTCAATCGCTCACCCCCCCTCTTCTCCTTGCGCTGGGGGCCACGCCCCTTATCGCGCTCTTTCGCCTGCTTCCTTTCCTGTTCGATCATGCCGTCCAACCACGCTATGTCGCTCTGCAGCAGTTCCTGGCGGTGGCGGTAAAGGCCCAGGCGGTAGCTGTCCGATTCCTTGAAACGGGCCTTCCCGCTCCCCATCATCTCCTTCAACCTGTCCGCGAGGTAGCTGCGCCTTCGCTCGAGGAGCCAGAGCCGCATCTCCGGTTCCATGTACCGGAAGAAGGCCAGGCGCAGGCTGAACTTGTCGGAATCGGTGATCTCCGAGCTCTTACGCATGTCCACCAGCAGTTGCCGGAAGAGTTCCTCGCCCTGGGGCGTGATGCGGTACACGTAACGGTTGCGCGTCTTCTCCTTGACCGTGTAGGCCCGCTCCACGGCGTTGCGCGCCTCCAGCCTCTTGAGTGCCGGGTAAAGGGAGCCGAAGCTGATCTTCCACAGGTGCCCCAGGAGGTAGGAGAGCCGCTTCTTGAGCTCGTAGCCGTGCATGGGCTTTTCCTTCAGGGCACCGAGTATGGCCAGTTCCAGCATCTTTACCTTCTCCTCCTACGTGGTTATAATGAGCACGTTGATCTCACCGGCGATCTTTCGGTAATATATCATACCGATATATCATTTCGATATATTAACCCACTTTCCCTGCCATGGCAAGCTTTCGAAGCCGGCTGCCCTCGGGGCTCGATCCTTGGGAGCAGCCCTCGTGGTCGACGTAAGGTCACGTCGTCTGGGTCGCATCTCCGGGGCCCACGCCGGGGGTCACATACCCGGCCATGCGACGAAAGGATAGGAAGGGATAACGCCGGGAAAGCGCGAGGGTGTGAACACGTGCGCAAGGCGCGTTCCCTCAGGAGCGGCCGTAACTGCGCAGGTAATCCTGTATGTACCGCCTTACCTCGGAAGCGGGGCGCACGATGCCGAAATGCCCCTCGCACAGGATGTCCGCGTTTAGGTCCAGCAGACGGTGCATGGATATTTCCCAGGCGTCCATGTCGGAGCCGAAGGAAGCGTAGAAGGGACCGTGGATGTCCTGTCCGAAGAGGACGGTGTATAGCCCGTTGTACACGTAAAGGGAGATGGAGCCGGGGGTGTGGCCGGGGGTGTGCAGCCATCTCAGGGGGGCTCCGGCATCCCACTCCCCTTCCGCGCCCCGCAGTCGGTGCTTGATGGTGAGGGGGCGCAGGTCTGCCCCGTACCAGCTGGCGGCGGTGCGCCTTGCGTCGCCCTCCTCCAGCGGGGGGGCGTCGAGCTCGTGCACGGCCAGGGGCAGGCCGTATCTCTCCGCCAGGTAGGAAGCCCCGCCCACGTGGTCTATGTGGCAGTGGGTCAGGACGACGAGCGAGATGTCGCGCGGGGAATATCCGAGGGCCCCGAGGTTTTCGAGCAGCTTTTTCAACCCTCTTCCGGCGCCCGTGTCGACGAGCACGGGCTTTCCCAGGTCCACCAGGTATATGCAGCAATCGTCGGGCGCGGTGAGTTCCGGCCCCCCGACCTGGTACACGCCTTCCGTGACGGCAAGAGGCTTCATCCCTTCACCCTCCTCACATCACATTATATCCGAAAGGAAGCACGCGAACGGCCGCCGCCGCACCGTCGCATCACGACAACGGAAACGGAGCGTGCGCCGGGTTCGGGTCGGAGGTGATGTTGTTGCGCGAGACGACCGTCGCATCACGACTAGGGAAACGGGGCGGGCACCGGGGAGGGTGGTGAAGGAAGCGAAGCGGAAGGCCGTGCGCGCGGGCGCGGACAGGACCTTCCTGCATGCGGGTTCCCGTGGAGTACGGGCGGCCGGTAAGGACGGGAGACGGGTACGAGGAAGTCCCGTATCGTTTGCGCGGGCGCCTCCCGGGTGGAGATGGTACGAGAGCCCGCCCCTACGCCCCGGCGGAACCGGCGAGTGCGACAGGGGGGCGAGAGTGGGACTCCCCCGGGCCATATGCAATAGAATGATCACGTGGTGGAATGATCGCGAGGTGGAAAAGGATGGGAACCCGTGGGTGCGGGACCTTCGCCGGCCCCCGCGGGTCGCGTCGCCGTCATGGGAGGGCGGTGGACATGAGGGTAGGATGCCATGTCCGGATAAGTGGAGGCCTGCACAGGGCGGTGGAGCGCGCCGTGGAGCGCGGCTGCGAAACCGTGCAGATTTTCGTGTCCAACCCCCGGGGCTGGAAGCAGTCCGAGATCGTGCCGCGCGACATCGAGGCCTTCCGCAACGGTTGCCGCGAGGCCGGCCTGGAGCCGGTTTTCGTGCATACCATATACCTCATCAACCTGGCCTCGCCGGTGGAGGAAACCTGGAAGAGGTCCCTCGACGCCCTGGTCATGAACATGGAGGCGGCGTCCCGGCTGGCCTCCTCCGCCGTGGTGACCCACCTGGGGAGCCACGGGGGGGAGGGCGAGGCGGCGGGGATGGAACGGGTCATCCGCGCGCTGCGGGAGGCCTTCCGGCGCTGTCCGCGCCCCGTGCCCGTCCTCCTGGAGACCACGGCCGGTTCCGGAAGCGGCGTGGGTCACGATTTCGCCCAGCTCGGCGCCATAACCGGGGCATTTCACGGCGAGGAGAGGCTGGGAATATGCCTCGACACCTGCCATGCCTTCGCTGCGGGATACGAGCTGCGCACCCCCGAGGGGATCGAGGAGACGCTCGCCGCCCTCGACCGCGAGGTGGGACTAGAGCGCCTGCGGCTGGTGCACGCCAACGACAGCAAGGGCGACCTGGGTTCGCGTGTCGACAGGCACGAGCACATAGGCGAGGGAAAGATCGGCATGGAAGGATTTGCGTTGCTGGCGCGGCACCCGGTCCTGGGCGGCCTGCCCTGGATACTCGAGACGCCGGAGATGAGCGTGGAGAAGGATCGCGAGAACATCAGGCGCATCCGCGAGGCGGCGGGCGGCCCGCAGCCCGCGCCCAAAAAGTGGTAATATGGGCAAAGAGAGCAAGCGGGGGCGCACGAGGCGCATATAATAAAGTTAGAAGCGGAAAGGATCGTGCCATGGCCATCATTCACGAGCGGCTGGAATTCGAGACCGAGGGGAACGCGCACATCGTGGAGATCACTGACGAGATAGCCGCCATGCTCGCAGGGACGGGCCTGCGGGACGGCATCGCCAACGTCTTCGTGCCCGGAGCCACGGGAGCGGTGACCACCCTCGAGCACGAGCCTGGGGTCTGCCGGGACTTCCAGGAGCTCTTCGAGTTCATAGCCCCCCAGGGGCGCGATTACCATCACAACCGCAGGGGGGTGGACAGCAACGGCCACTCGCACGTCAGGGCGGGCCTGCTCGGCCCCTCGCTCACGGTGCCCTTCGAGCAGGGTCGCCTGCAGCTGGGAAGGTGGCAGCAGGTGGTCTTCATCGATTTCGACGAGGTGGCGCGCTCGCGCACCCTCATCGTGACCTTCATAGGCGAGTAGGGCGGTGGGTAAGTCATATGCACGATTTCAGGTACGTGGATGGTGTGCTGTACTGCGAGGAGGTGCCGCTGGAACGCATCGCGGAGACGGTGGGCACCCCGACCTACGTCTACAGCAGGCGCACGCTGCGGGAACACTACAAACGGCTTGACGAGGCTTTTTCCGGAATACCCCACCTGATCTGCTACTCGGTGAAGGCCAACTCCAACCTGGCCGTGCTGGATGCCCTCGCCGCCATGGGTTCGGGTGCGGACGTCGTCTCCGGCGGCGAGCTCTACCGGGCGCTGCATGCGGGCATCCCGGCGGAGAAGATAGTCTATGCGGGCATAGGCAAGACGGAGGAGGAGATGGCCTACGCCTTGCAGCAGGACATCCTCATGTTCAACGTGGAGTCGGAAACCGAGCTCCTTGCCCTGGACCGCGTGGCGGGAGGGCTGGGAAAGCGGGCGCGCATAGCGCTGCGCATCAACCCGGACGTCGATCCCCTGACCCATCCCTACATCGCCACCGGCCTGAAGGAGGCCAAGTTCGGGATAGACGTGGAGAAGGCGCTGGCTGTTTACCGGAAGGCCGCCTCGCTAGCCAACGTGGAGGTGCTGGGGGTGCACCAGCATATCGGTTCCCAGATCACCCGCGTGGAGCCTTTCCGTGACAGCCTGGAGAAGACCGGGATGTTCGTGCGCCGTCTGCGCGAGAACGGTATCGAGGTGAGATTCATCAACATCGGGGGCGGTTTCGGCATCCCCTACGGGGGGGAGGAGGTACCCTACCCCGTGGATTACGCGCGCGTCATGGAGCCGGTGCTGCGCGAGCACCGCTGCACGGTCATCCTGGAGATCGGGCGCATGATCGTGGGGAACGCGGGGGTGTTGCTGACGAGGGTTCTCTATCGCAAGAGCGGCGGCGCGAAGAATTTCGTCGTGGTGGACGCGGCCATGAACGATCTTATACGGCCCAGTCTCTACGGCTCCTACCACGAGATCCTCCCCGTGGAGGAGGGGAAGCGGGAGGTCGAGACGGTTGACGTGGTGGGACCGGTCTGCGAAACGGGCGATTTCCTGGCCAAGGACCGCACCATGCCGCGGGTGAGGGAGGGGGAGCTGCTGGCGGTGATGAGCGCGGGCGCCTACGGCTTCGTCATGTCCTCCAACTACAATTCCCGTCGTCGTGCCGCCGAGGTCATGGTGGACGGCGGGGATTTCGCGGTGGTCAGGGAGAGGGAGAGCCTGGAAGACCTGGTGCGGGGAGAAAGGGTCTTCCGTTGAGCGCCGCTCCGCCGCGGCACTGCTTGGGCCGTCGGGAGGTGAACTGACATAGACGGGGAGTACACGGGCATCGGGATCGTCAACACGGGGGAGAGGAAGCATCCGCCCGACGCCCCGTACTTCTTCCTCGAGCTGGAGCGTGACGCGTCGCGGGGCCTGGTGTTCGCGGCCGGAGTGTGCTCCGAGGGGGAGGACGCGGAGGCGGTGGAGGTGCGTCGTTACGTCATGGCCCTCCTGGAGGGCTTCTTCCGCCACAAGGGCCCCGGCCTGAACGTCTCCGACCACCGCCTGCTGCTCGGCAGCATCTTCCGCCACCTGCACCGAAGGATCGTGAAGAGGTGGCCGGAGAGCAGGCCGGTAACGGACCTCGCCCTCATGGTGGCCACCTCGCAGCGCCTCTACGCTGCGCGCAGCGGGCGGGGGGCCCTGTTCGTCTTTCGGGCGGAGAAGGCCGCGGCGCTTTTCGGCGGCGGTGCCGGCAACGACGACCTCCTGGGAGCCCCCTCCGGCGGCGGGGTGGAAACGGCGGAGGCGCCCCTGCAGGCGGGTGACATGGTGGTACTGTGCAACCCGGCGCTCGCCCGGGTGATCAGCCCGCGCGACGTATCCGTCATCCTCGGAAGAGCTCGGGAACCCGGCAAGGCATCGCTCTTCCTTTCCGCCATCGCGGAGAGAAAGGGCGCCGAAGGCGTTCTCACTGCGCTTGTCTGGGAGGTGCCCAACTACCAGGGTGCGGCGCTGCTCACCGGTGATAGCCCGCCCACCGGCGGGGAGGCGGGAGAGGAGGAAGGCGCCGGTCTGGAGGCGGAGCGGGAGGAAGGCGCTGCGGAGGACCACGCGGAAAGGGCCAAGAGGCAGTGGCTGAGCAAGTGGCGCCGTCACCGGGAAGAACCCTGAACCCGCCGCCTTTCACCGCATCCCCGGCATCCCGCATGCGCAGGATAAGCGAACATACCCTGTTTTTTATTGCATTGCTGAAAATACGCGTTGGTGTGTATATCTCGTGGCCCGTGCGACAGGACCCAAGTGGCCGGACCCGTGTGACAGGACCCGTGCGACAGGACCCAAGTGGCCGGCGCATCACCTTTCCGGAACGGGTTTTCGGGGAACCAGCCCTTGCGATATCCGTGCCGTCGCTCGTCCGCGCGGGTCGATGCCGTGCCGTTGCGGTAGGCTCCTTCCGGGTTCGTTCCGGGTCGCGTTGATGCCCAGGTTCATAAACATGGTGGACACCCCCTATACTTGCTTTGTGTAAAAAAGAAGCAGAGCAAGGAGGTGTCCAAATGAAGGGTTCAGTTGGAACCACTACTAGTATCTACCACACCAGGCTTCCCCATCAATGGGAGTTGGAGAGAATGATGGGCGAGGTCCTCTCCAGGGAGGCCAGAAGGAGGCTGCGCTGGATAGAGCACTTTCGCCGCTGCGGAAATGCCAGGATGACCTGCCGCCACTTCGCCATCTCCCCCACCACCTTCTACAAGTGGCTGAAGAGGTACCTGAAACGGGGCCTCAGGGGACTGGAGGACCTCCCCCGCACCCCGAAAAGGAAAAGGGTCTCGGAGATCCCCTGGCAGACGATCCAGCTCATCTGCGACTTAAGGAGAGAGCACCCCGCCTGGTCCAAGCACAAGATAGCGGTGATCCTCAAGAGGGACTACGGCATCCGCCTTTCTTCCTCCAGCGT
>JACIXC010000021.1 GCA_014360655.1 Actinomycetota bacterium
ACGCTGGAGGAAGAAAGGCGGATGCCGTAGTCCCTCTTGAGGATCACCGCTATCTTGTGCTTGGACCAGGCGGGGTGCTCTCTCCTTAAGTCGCAGATGAGCTGGATCGTCTGCCAGGGGATCTCCGAGACCCTTTTCCTTTTCGGGGTGCGGGGGAGGTCCTCCAGTCCCCTGAGGCCCCGTTTCAGGTACCTCTTCAGCCACTTGTAGAAGGTGGTGGGGGAGATGGCGAAGTGGCGGCAGGTCATCCTGGCATTTCCGCAGCGGCGAAAGTGCTCTATCCAGCGCAGCCTCCTTCTGGCCTCCTTGGAGAGGACCTCGCCCATCATTCTCTCCAACTCCCATTGATGGGGAAGCCTGGTGTGGTAGATACTAGTAGTGGTTCCAACTGAACCCTTCATTTGGACACCTCCTTGCTCTGCTTCGTTTATCACAAAGCAAGTATAGGGGGTGTCCACCATGTTTATGAACCTGGGCACGACGGGTAGCGCGGGAGTAACCGGGGTTCCACGGTGCACGCGTCATCGAACGCGCCGCCTTTTCCTTGTCGCCCGGGAGCATGGGTAAGCCGTCAACGCAGCGCAGCAGAGGCGCGAGAGGGCATGTTCCTCTGTTGCCATCACGTCGCTGCTATAATGAGACGGGTGCATCTTGATGGACAGGAACAGGATCAGGAACTTCTGCATAATCGCCCATATCGACCACGGTAAGTCGACCCTTGCGGACAGGTTCCTGGAGATAACCGAAACGGTGCCGCGCCAGAAGATGGCCGACCAGTACCTGGACCGCATGGAGCTGGAGAGGGAGAGGGGCATAACCATCAAGGCGCAGGCGGTGCGCATGCACTACGCGCCTGGGCCGGGTGATGCCTACCGGTTGAACCTCATAGACACGCCGGGACATGTGGATTTCTCCTACGAGGTCTCCCGCAGCCTTGCCGCCTGCGAGGGGGCCATCCTACTGGTGGACGCCGCCCAGGGGGTGGAGGCCCAGACTGTGGGAAACGCCTACCTGGCGGTGGAGGCCGGGCTGGCGGTCATCCCCGCGGTGAACAAGATAGACCTGCCGGCGGCCGACGTGGAGGGCACGGTCATGGAGGTGGCGGACCTCCTGGGCATAGATCCGGGGGAAGTGGCGACCGTATCGGCGAAGACGGGAGAGGGGGTCGAGGGGCTCCTGCGCCTGGTCATAGAGAAGGTCCCTCCCCCCGGCGGCGGTAGCGACATGCCCCTGCGGGCGCTCGTCTTCGATTCCTCCTACGACGTCTACCGCGGCGTGGTGGCGTTCATCCGGGTGATGGAGGGCAGCGTGAGCAGGGGGACGCCCATCGTCTTCATGGCCAACGGGAGCGAGGCGGAGGTGGACGAGGTGGGCTACTTCTCGCCGGAGATGACGTCCTGCGAGAGCCTCGTGGCCGGCGAGGTGGGGTATATCATCACCGGCATCAAGGACGTCAGCCTGGTGAAGGTGGGAGATACCGTGACCACCAGGAGGAACGGGGCGCGGGAACCCCTCCCGGGGTACCGCGAGCCCAAGCCCATGGTCTTCGCCGGCATCTACCCGGTGGACTCCGACGACTTCCAGGACCTGGAAGACGCCCTTCAGAAGCTGAAGCTGAACGACGCGGCGCTCACCTTTACGCGGGAGAGCTCGCAGGCGCTCGGGTTCGGGTTCCGTTGCGGTTTTCTCGGCCTGCTGCACATGGAGATCGTGCAGGAGCGCCTGGAGCGCGAGTACGGCCTCGACCTGGTCATCACCGCGCCCAACGTGGTCTACGAGGTGGTGAAGAGGGGAGGCGAGGTAATGCGCATAAACAACCCCTCGGAGATGCCGGACCCGGGAACGGTGGAGGAGGTGCGCGAGCCCTACGTGCAGGCCACCATACTGCTCCCCCCGGATCACGTGGGACCCATCCTGGAGCTGGTGAAGGAGAGGCGCGGCGTTTTCCGGGACATGGTGTACCTCTCGGGGCGCCGCGTGGAACTGCGCTGCAGACTGCCCCTGGCCGAGATGGTCATCGATTTCTACGACCAGTTGAAATCGCGCAGCAGGGGATACGCCTCGCTCGATTACGAGCACGTGGGTTTCCTACCCGGCGACCTGGTCAAGCTGGATATCCTCATCAACGGCGAGCCGGTGGACGCCTTCTCCTCGGTGGTGGAGAGGGGAAGGGCGTACGAGCACGGCAAACGCATCACGCAGCGTCTGCGCGAGCTCATCCCCCGGCAGCTGTTCGACGTCCCGGTGCAGGCCGCCGTGGGCAGCAGGGTGGTGGCGAGGGAGACCATAAAGGCGAAGCGCAAGGACGTGTTGGCCAAGTGTTACGGCGGCGACGTCACCAGGAAGAAGAAGCTGCTGGAGAAGCAGAAGGAGGGCAAGAAGCGCATGAAGATGGTGGGCAAGGTGGAGATACCCCAGGAAGCCTTCATCTCCGCCCTGCGCGTGAGCCGGGAGGAGAGGGGGCGTTGAGGCTCTACGTGCACTGGCCTTTCTGCGTTTCCCGCTGCGCGTACTGCGATTTCAACGCCAGGACGGCGGGAAGCCGCACCGTTTCAGCATACGCGGCGTCGCTGCGCCGCGAACTGACGCTGTGGTCGGCGATGCTGCCCCGCGACGGCGGCCTGCGCTCCCTCTACCTGGGAGGAGGGACACCTTCCACCATGCGCGGCGACGAGGTGGCCGACCTGATCGCCTTCTGCCGGAGGCTATTCCCGCTGCGCGAGGGGGCGGAGGTGACCGTGGAGGTCAACCCAGCCACCTGGAAGGAGAGGGATTTCGCAGCGGCGCTGGAGGGCGGAGTCAACCGGGTCAGCATCGGCGTACAGTCGCTTCGGGACTGCATCCTGCTCCTGCTGGGAAGGGCGCACGATGCGCGCGACGCGGCTGCGGCGGTGCGGGCCGCGGGCAGGGCGGGATTCAGGAACATCTCGCTGGACCTCATGTTCGGGTTGCCCCTGGAATGCGGGCACCGTCTCGGTCGCGACCTGGAAGCTGCGCTGCGATTGCGCCCGCAGCACGTGAGCCTTTACGCGCTCGAGGTTTCCGCCCGGAGCCGCCTGGGCAGGGCCGTCATGCGCGGGGAGCTGCACCTGCCGGAGGATGACCGCGTCGCGGACGAGTACCGGGAGGGAGCGCGCACGTTAAAGTTGGCCGGTTACGAACGTTACGAGATCTCCAACTTCTGCCTTCCCGGTCACGAGTGCCGCCACAACCTCGCCTACTGGCGGCGCGAGGCCTACCTGGGAGCGGGAGCAGGCGCCCACTCGCTGCTCGGGGGATGGCGCTTCCACAATCTGGAAAGCGTGTTGTCCTACAACCGCAGCCTGCGTGAAGACAGGATGCCCGTTGCCGGCGGGAGCAGGCTCACGGAACGCGATGCGAGGTCGGAACGCATAATGCTGGGGTTGCGCACCTCGCGCGGCGTTCCCGCGGCACTCCTCGCGGGGGCGAAAGCCCTTTCTGACCTGGAGAGATACGGACTGGTCAGGCGCGAGGGGAGCAGGATAAGCCTCACCGAGAGGGGAATGCTCCTCTCGAACCCCGTCATAGCGGAGGTTCTGCCGGCTTGACTGCCGTCGTCGCCTGCGGTTAATTTATTCTTAGGTAGCACTCTAAGGAGGAGAGTGCTAATGAGGTAAGCGAGGAAGATGCTGGACAAGAGGCAACAGAAGATACTGAAGGCGGTGGTTTACCGCTACATCATGACCGGAATACCGGTGGGCTCCAAGTCCCTGGCGGAGACCCTCAACCTGGGCATAAGCTCGGCAACCATCAGGAACGAGCTGAACAAGCTCGAGGGGTTGGGTTACCTGTACCAGCCCCACGTATCCGCCGGAAGGGTGCCCACGGACCTCGGTTACCGCTTCTACGTGGACAGCCTCATGGGGCGCACGCGCCTGCGCGAGGAGGAGAAGGAGGCCATCCTCACCCTCTTCTCCAACAAGACCAAGGAGCTGGAGAACCTCCTGCAGGAGACGAGCAATCTCCTCTCCAGGCTCACCAGCACGGCCGCCATGATCATCGCGCCCAGCCTGCGTCGCAACCTCATCAAGCACGTGGACCTGGTGAAGCTGAGCGGGAGCATGATCCTGCTGGTCATCATCACGGACACCGGCAGGGTGGAGAAGAAACTCATCGACGCCGGCGAGGGATTCACGGAGGCGAACCTGGAATCGGTCCAGGCCTTCCTCAACCGCAGGCTTCACGGCAAGGGGACGGACGACCTGGCGAATTTCGCTGACGAAAAGAGGCTCAGGGACGAGAAGACCTCCCGCCTGGCGCGCAAGGTCGTAGGCGTGATAAAGGACATACTCACGCAGGAGCAGTACGAGAAGGTCTACGTGGGCGGCACGGTGAACCTGCTGCGCTACCTCGACGAGGAGGGGGTCAAGCGCATAGAGTCGCTGCTGAAACACTTCGAGGAGCAGTACTTCCTGCTAAACCTGATGAGCGAGGCCATACGGGCGAAGGAGCTCACGGTACGCATAGGCGACGAGAACATACTCAAGGAACTGCAGTATTTCAGCCTAGTGGCCACGCCCTATGCCATCGGCGAGGAGATGATGGGCACGGTGAGCGTCCTCGGGCCCACGCGCATGGATTACGCGCGTGTCATACCCACCGTCGATTTCATCGCCAAGTCCCTCAGCCGGACGCTGGAGATGCTCAAGGGTTGAAGGGGGTGATCCCGGGCCGACATGAAGGATTACTATGCCCTGCTCGGCGTCTCCCGCGACGCGGACCAGGAGGAGATAAAGAAGGCCTACCGGCGTCTCGCACGCCGCTACCACCCGGATGTCAACAAGGAGGACGAAGAGGCCGCGGAGCGTTTCAAGGAGATCACGCGGGCTTATGAGGTGCTGGGAGACCCCGAGAAACGCAGGCGCTACGACATGTTCGGGGACGAGGGGGAGGCGGCCTCTTTCCTCAGCCGCGATTTCGGCGGCATGAGGGACCCCTTCGGAGACATTTTCAGCTTCTTTTTCGGCGGCGAGCGCGCGCGCTCCGCGCACGTACCCCGACGGGGCAGCGATCTCCTCGCCGTGGAGGAGATAAGCCTGGCCGAGGCCTACAGGGGCGTGACACGCACCGTCGAGGTGCCGCGCCACGAGACCTGCACGGAATGCGGCGGCGACGGGCTGCAGGAAGGCTTCGCATTCGACCTCTGCCCCGATTGCGGAGGGGACGGCAGGATCACCCGCACGCGCCGCAGTTCCTTCGGCACCTTCACCTCCAGCACCACCTGCCGGCGCTGCGGGGGGAGGGGGGAGATAAACACCCATCCGTGCCGTGCCTGCGGGGGTGCGGGGGTGCGGGAGGTCCTGGACCCCGTGGAGGTGCACGTGCCGCCCGGGGTGGAGGACGGCGACCGTATCCGCATCGCCGCAAGGGGAGAGCCGGGGACTCTCGGGGGACCCCCGGGGGACCTTTACGTGGAGATCAGGGTCAAGGAGCACGACACCTTCGAGCGCGCGGGCAGCGACCTGCGCGCGGTGGTCACCGTGAGCATGGTGGAGGCTGCCCTGGGCACCGACGTCGTCATACCCACCTTCGACGGTGAAGAGAACCTGCACATCCCGCCGGGAAGCCAGCCGGGACAGGTTTTCAGACTACGGGGCAAGGGCATGCCGAAGCTGCACTCGCGGGGGTCCGGGGATCTCTACCTCGTGCTCGAGGTCGACGTACCCAGGGACCTAACGGCTCAACAGCGGGAACTGCTGCGGGAGTTCCAGCGGCTCGAGAACGAAAAACGCGCGCCGCGCGGTTTCGTGCAACGGTTGAGAAAGGCGATGAGAACGCAATCTTGACGACCGCCAGGTTTTACGTCGAGGAACTGCCACCCCCGGGGGATCGCCTCTCCCTGGAAGAAGAGGACCACCATCATGCCAGCCGCGTGTTACGCCTGAAACCAGGCCACGAGGTGATACTCCTTGACGGCAGGGGGACGGTGTGCCGGGCCCGCGTGGTGGACGTGGACGCGCGACGCACCCGCGTTGAGATAACTGAAAGGCGGTGCGCGGAGCGGGAGAGGCCGCGTCTCCTTCTCTGCCAGGCCCTTCTCAGGGACAACAGGATGGGCGAGGTTGTGCAGAGGAACGTCGAACTCGGCGTCGCCGCCATCCTCCCCTTTTGCTCGCGGCGATCGCAGCGCTCGCTGGAAGAGCATCGCCTGCAGAGGTTGCGGCGCATCGCCCTGGAGGCGTCGCGGGTGGCGTGCAGGCCTTACCTTCCCCGCGTGGAAGGGCTTCTATCCTGGGAAGAGCTCCTGGCATACGTCGCCGGGCGCGAAAAGGTCCTCTACGCCGACGAGCGGGGAGGCGCATCCCCCGCCGTGGAGCTGCGTGGCGTCGCGTGGGAGGAGCTCGACTTGGTGATCGGCCCGGAGGGAGGTTTCACGGACGGCGAGAGGGCTTCCCTACAGGATGCGGGCGCCGTCCCCGTCACCCTGGGACCCTACAACCTGAGGGCGGAATCCGCGGGAGCGGTCCTGGCCTGCGCGGTGCGCGCCCACTGCGGGCTGTTGTGAGGTACGGCGATGGGAAGAGTAGCCATATTCACGCTGGGATGCAAGGTCAACCAGGCCGAATGCGAGGAGCTAGCCCTCGCCCTGGTGGAGGCCGGACACGAGGTGGTGCGTGAGCCGGGCCTAGCCGACCTCTGCGTGGTGAACACCTGCACGGTGACCGCGGAGAGCGACCGCAAGTGCCGCAAGCTCGTCCGCCGGCTCGCCAGAGACGGAGCCCGCCGCATCGCGGTGGCGGGGTGCCTGGTCCAGGTGCACCCGCAGGCCGTGCGAGACCTTCCCGGGGTGGCCCTGATGCTGGACAACGGGATGAAGGAAGGATGGCTGGAGCACGTGGAGTCTCTTATCCCTCCTGCAGACGAGGGGGAGCGCAGGAGGCCTTCCCTGCGCAGCCGCGCCTTCGTGAAGGTCCAGGACGGTTGCGAACGGGGTTGCTCCTACTGCATAGTCCCGCGGGCGCGGGGGGCGGAGAGGTCGCGGCCGCCGCGGGAGGTCATGGAAACGGCCCTCAGGAGGCTGGAGGAGGGATGCCGCGAGCTGGTTCTCTGCGGGGTCAACCTGGGGAGGTACCGCTGGGGGGACGGGTACGACCTCGCCTCACTGGTGAGCGACCTGCTCGGCCTCGCGGATGGTTTACGCGTGCGCCTCAGCTCCATAGAGCTCGAGGACCTGCAGGAGAGATGGCTGCTCGCGTGGAGCGGGGAGAACAGGGTATGCCCGCACCTGCACCTACCACTGCAGAGCGGGGACGAGGGGATACTGCGCGAGATGGGACGCGGCTACGGCCCGGGGGATTTCCTGGCGGTTGCGGAGATGATGAGGGACTGCTGGCCACATGCGGCGTTGACCAGCGAGGTGATCGTGGGTTACCCGGGCGAGAGCGAAACCGCCTTCGCGCGTACCGTAGACGTCCTCCGGCGCGCCGGCGTCTCGCGTCTGCACGTCTTCAGGTTTTCACCGCGGCCCGGCACCAGGGACTGGCAGAGGCGCGGGGAGGCGGACCGGGAGGCGGCCGGCAGGAGGTCCGCCGCGCTGAGACGGCTGGCGGAGAGCTGGCGTTTAGGATACATTGAGAGGCATACGGGCGAAAGGCGCACCATGCTGGTGGAGAGGGTGTCCCCGCGGGGAGGGGAAGGCGTGGTCCTTGGAACCACCGAGGACTATATCAAGGCGGTCATGCCATGTTCCTCCCCGGACATATCGCCGGGCATGCTGTTGGAGGTGCGCATCGAGGGGGTGAGGGGCGCGAGGGCCGAGGTCTCCGCCGTCATGGGCGGCGCTCGCTCGGGATAGACCGGGCGCAGAGGCGGAACGTGGATGGCAAGGAGGTCGCCATGGAGGACTGCATATTCTGCCGCATTGCATCGGGGGAGATGGAGGCGGACGTGGTCTACGAGGACGACAGCGTGCTCGCCTTCCGCGACATAAACCCGCAGGCGCCGGTGCACGTGCTGGTCATACCGCGCAGGCACCTGCGCAGCGTGTTCGATATAACCCCACAGGACGGCGAACTTCTCTCCAGGTTATTCCAGGCGATCAGGAAGGTGTCCGAGGACGAGGGAATAGCGGGCAGGGGAGTGCGCGTGCTCACCAACGTGGAGAGAGAGGCCGGGCAGAGCGTCTTTCACCTCCACTTCCACGTGCTGGGAGGGAGGCCCATGCTCTGGCCTCCCGGCTGACAGGCATTGAAAACGCGGGAAAGGCGGTAATCGACGTTGAACGCAGGAAGCGGAGCGAGCAGGGAGCTGAAGATCCTGGTGCCGGGAAACCAGCCCATGGTCAATCTCCTGGGTGAGAGGGACGAGCTCCTGAAGATCGTGGAGAGATCGTTCCGCAGCTCCATACTGGTACGCGGCAACGAGATAACGGTCCGCGGCGACGAGGAGGAGGAGCTGGAGGCCATCGCCAAGCTCTTCGAGGAGTTGATCATGCTCCTCTCCTCGGGCATGGACCTCACTCCGGAGAGCGTCGAGCGCGCCATCGAGATGGTTCTGGCGGAAGGTGAGCTCAAGCCCAGCGAGGTCTTCACGGACATCATCATCTCGCGGCGCGGCAAGGCGATACGCCCCAAGACGCCCAACCAGAAGCGCTACGTCGAGGCCATCCGCAGGAACACCATCGTCTTTTCCGTCGGCCCCGCGGGCACCGGCAAGACCTACCTCGCGATGGCCATGGCGGTGAAGGCGCTGCTCTCCAAGGAGGTCGGCCGCATCATACTCACCCGCCCCGCGGTGGAAGCCGGGGAGAAGCTGGGGTTCCTCCCGGGGGACATGTACCAGAAAGTGGACCCCTACCTGCGACCCCTGTACGACTGCCTGTACGAGATGCTCGAGGTGGAAAAGTTCACCAGGTACATGGAACAGGGCGTTATCGAGGTGGCGCCGCTCGCCTACATGAGGGGACGCACCCTCAACGATTCCTTCATCGTCCTGGACGAGGCGCAGAACACATCCCCCGAACAGATGAAGATGTTCCTCACCCGCCTCGGTTTCGGCTCCAAGGCGGTGGTGACCGGTGACATAACGCAGATAGACCTGCCCGGGGGCCAGCTCTCGGGCATGAACGTCGTGCGCGAGATACTGGTGGGCATAGAAGGGATAGAATTCGTCTACCTTGACGAGCGCGACGTGGTCCGCCACAAGATAGTGCAGGATATCGTGCGGGCTTACCGCCTTTTCGACGCGCGTTCCAGCGGGGAGGGCGGCGCGGTCGACGGCGAATTCGGCGAGGAGGGCTGATCGTGCACGTGGCGCCTCCACGGCGCGGCGGGTGCGGCCGGACGGGAAGGAGCCTTAAAGCAGCGCGCGCACTCGTACGAGGTATATTGGTGTATAATGCGCATCGATAAGGTCATGGACGACAAGGAAGGCTCAAGACGCAGGCGGCCGCGGATAAGCGGTCTGCTTCCCGCCGGCGGGAAGGGTAGATCGCTGCTGGTGTCCGCGGCTGCATTCGCGGTCATACTCTCTCTGCTCGTCTTGGAATATCTTCCCAGGAAATCCCGGTACGAGCTCGGCGAGGCGAGCATGGAGACGGTCATCTCCTCGCGCGCTTTCGAGGTGCTTGACGAGGAGAGCACGGAAAGGCTGCGCCAGGAAGAGCGCGAGAGGACGAAAGACCTCTTCGTGAGCCGGGAAGCACGCGACGAGGCCGTGGAACGCCTGGACGGGTTCTTCGCGCGCGCCGAGTCCCTGCACGGCGTGGAGGGAACGGAGGATAAGAAGCTCGCCTCGCTGCGGGAAGGCGCGCCGGGCGAGCTGGAGGAGGAAACGCTGCGCGCGTTGCTGGCGGCGTCAGCGGAGGACACGCGACTCCTTTACACCTCCGTGACACAGCTCCTCAACGCTGCCATGACCCAGCCGGTGGGCTACGACAACCTGGAACAGGTGCGGGAACAGGTGCGTTCCCGGGCACGCGACCTCCCGCTCACCCCGGGTTTCCAGGAGGCAGCGGCAGACCTCGCGGAGGCCTTCCTGGATATCAACACCAACTATTCCGCCGCGGCCGTCCTGAGCGACATGGAGGAGGCCGCGAACAGGGTGCAGCCGGTCTACGCGCACTACGTAGCGGGGCAGAAGATCGTGGGGAAGGGAGAGGTCATCACCCCGCTCGTCCTCGACTCCCTGGAGGCGGCGGGGGCGCTTTCCCCCATGGGAAGCTACCAGCAGGTGGTGGGGGTGGCCCTCTTCTCGCTGCTCCTTTACCTCCTGGGGCTGTTCTTCTTCGCCCGCTTCCGCGGCGAGTGGGCCGCCGAACCGCGGGTGGTGGCCTCCCTGTGCATCGTCATCCTTGTCTTCGCCTTCCTGGCAAGGCTCTTCTCGGTGTTCGCGGACGAGAACCCGCTGTGGGGTTACCTGGTGCCCCTCGCCGTGGTGGGGCTGACCCTTGTCGCCCTGCTGGATAGGCTGACGGCCCTCTTCGCGGTCACGCTGTGCGGGATGGCGGCGGGGATCTTCTTGAAAGGGAACTTCCCGCTCACACTCGCCGCGATAACGGGCGGCACGATCTCGGTGTTCCTGCTGGGCAGGCTGAGCAGGCGGGAGGTGATGATAAGGGCGGGGGCCGTCCTTTCCCTCTGCCTGGCGGCCGTCTTCGCGGCCACCGCCTCGCTCTTCCAGGACCTGCGGTCGGTTTTCCTGGCGGGGGCGCTGGGAGTGGGCAACGGCGTGTTCTGTACCCTGCTCACCCTGGGTATGATACCGGTCATGGAGAGGCTCTCGGGGATCATCACCCCCATGCACCTCCTGGAGCTCGCCTCGCCCGACCACCCGCTGATGAGGATGCTCATGAACGAGGCGCCGGGAACCTACGGCCACAGCACAGTGGTGGGCAACCTCGCGGAGGCGGCGGCGCAGGCGGTGGGCGCCGATTCCTTGCTGGCCCGCGTGGGTGCCTTCTACCACGACGTGGGCAAGTTGAGGAGACCCGCATTTTTCGTGGAGAACAGGCCCAACGGGCACGACGGCCTCAAGCCCAACCTGAGCGCGCTGGTGATCACCGCGCACGTCAAGGAGGGCGTGGAGCTGGCCCGCGAATACGGCCTGCCCCGCGAGGTCGTGGACATCATCCGCCAGCATCACGGCACCTCCCTCGTCCGCTATTTCTACGCCCAGGCGCTGAAGGAGAAGAAGCCTTCCGAGGAGGTGAGCGAGAGCCGCTTCCGTTACCCCGGGGAGAAGCCCCGGAGCAAGGAGGCGGCGATAGTGATGCTCGCCGACGCGGTGGAAGCGGTGGCGAAGGCCGCGGACAGGCCGACACCCATCAAGCTGGAGCAGCTCACGCGCAACATGATCAGGGAGAGGCTGGACGACGGGCAGCTGAGCGAGTGCGGCCTCACCCTCGGGGACCTGGAGAAAATAACCATGGCCTTCACCCGCGTCCTCTGCGGTATGTATCATGAACGCGTGGAATATCCCTCTCTGGTCAAGGGGGAAGGGGCCTGATGCGGGTGCTGATAAACCGGAAGACGCGCTCTTCCATCGATGAAGCGAGGCTGCGGCGCGCCTGCCTGAGGGCGCTGCGGGAAGAGGGAGCGAGGCAGGACGCAATGGTGTCGGTGACGGCGCTGAGCGAGAGGGAGATGCGGGAGTTGAACCGACGTTACCTGGGCAGGGACGGTGCGACCGACGTCCTCGCCTTCCCCATGCTGGAGCTGGGCGGCGACGGATTCCTGTTGGGGGATGTCATCATCTGCCCGGCATACGTGCGCCGGCACCGCGCGCGGTATGCGACCGAGGAGGGGAGGGAGCTGGAGATGGTGACGGTGCACGGCATCCTCCACCTCCTGGGATACGAAGACGACGACGCGGAGGGCGCGGAGGCCATGGACCGCAGGGTGCGGGAGATACTGCGCCTGGGGGAAAGGTAAGGAGGCGATGATGCATACTGGCGTGCCGCTTTCCGCGGCTGTCATAAGCGGCGGGGAACTTGCCTGGAGGCTCTCTTCCCTTGTCGCCCTCCTGGTGGTGGCCGCCTTCCTGGCCATGGCCGAGATATCGCTGGTGAGCGTGAACCGCCTGCGCGTGCGCGTCCTCGGCGAGGAGGGCGACAAAAGAGCCCAGAGGCTGGAGAAGCTCTTGGCCCAGCCTCACCGCTTCCTTTCCACCATCCTCATGCTCACGCTTCTCGTGCAGGTCGGCGCGTCGTCCATTGCGGCGGGCCTGGCCCTCGAGCTGGGACTCCCCGTGGCCACGGCGGTCGCCACGGGGGTGATGACCTTCCTCATCTTCATCTTCTCGGAGATGGCGCCCAAGACCTACGCCACCACGCATCCCGAGGCCGTGGCCCTCGCCGTGGCTCCCGCCATAAGGACGCTTTCCATCGTCTTCTATCCCCTCGTACGCGTCCTCATCCTCCTCTCCAACGGCGTCATACGCGCCCTGGGGGGGGAGACCACGGGGGAGGGGCCCTTCGTAACGGAAAAGGACATCAAGGCCATGGTGACCGCGGCGCAGGAACAGGACATGATAGAGGAACAGGAGGAAAAGCTCATACATTCCATATTCGAGTTCGGCGATACCCTGGTCAGGGAGGTCATGATCCCGCGCACGGACATGGTCATGCTGGAAGAGGGCGCCAGCATGGAGGAGGCGCTCGAGGTCATCTTGGGATCGGGTTATTCGCGCATCCCCGTGTACCGCGGCGATTTCGACCACATCGTCGGCGTGCTCTACGCCAAGGACCTGCTTCCCTACCTCAAGCGGGGGGAGAGCGACGCCCGCATCAGGGACCTGCTTAGGGAGGCCTACTTCGTGCCCGAGACGAAGAGGGTGAGCGAGCTCCTCAACGAACTGCGCAGCCTCACCATCCACATGGCCATCGTCCTGGACGAGTACGGCGGCACATCGGGCCTGGTGACCATCGAGGACGTGCTGGAGGAGATAGTGGGGGAGATTTTCGACGAGTACGACCGAGCCGTCGAGCTCTACGAGAGGCTAGGGGACGGCAAGTATTCCATCGACGCGCGCATCTCCATCGACGACCTCAACGATCTCTTGGGCACCAAGCTGCCCGCCCACGAGTGGGATACCCTGGGGGGCCTCATGTACAACCTCATGGGAAAGATCCCAAAGCAGGGGGAGAGCGTGGACTTCGAAGGCCTGCGCCTCACGGCGCAGAAGGTGGTGGGGAGGCGCATATACAAGGTCCTCCTGGAGGTCCTGGCGACGGGGGAAGATGAAGGGGAAGGATGAGACCGCGTGCGACGCACGCGGGGGCTGGACGGAAGCCGGGCGACTCCTGGGCGAGGGCATCAGGCTGCTTTTCACCGACCGCAGCGGCGGCGTGAGCCGCCCTCCTTACGACACGCTAAACCTCTCACGTCGCAGCGGCGATGACCCGCGCGCCGTGGAGGCCAACCGCAGGTCGGTGGCCTCGGTGCTGGGACTAGAGCCGAGGAGGCTGGTCTTCATGCGCCAGGTGCACGGCCTGCGGGTGCGCAGGGTGAGGCGTGGGGGCGGCGGGAAGCCGCGCACCGTGCCCGGCTGCGACGGACTTTACACCACGGAGGAAGGGCTGGCGCTCGCCGTTCTAACGGCGGACTGCGTGCCCCTGGCGGTCGCATTTCCCGCCGTACCCCTGGTGGCCGTCCTCCATGCCGGCTGGCGGGGCACCCTCGGAGATATAGCGGGTTCCTTCCTGGCGCGGCTGCGCGAGGAGCTCGGGCTGTCCCCGCTGGACGCGAGGGTGGTCATGGGGCCCGCCATCGGGCCCTGCTGCTACCTGGTGGAGGAAGGCAGGGCGCGTCTGTTCGTCGAAAAATACGGAGAGGAGAGCGGCGTGGTGAGGGAAGACGGCGGCTTTCGCGTCGATCTTCCGCGCGCCAACCGCCTGAACCTGGCGCGGGCCGGCGTAAGTGAAGAGAACGTACACCTGGCGGGAGGGTGCACCGCCTGCGAAGCGAGGTACTTCTCCTTCCGCAGGGACGGAGAGACCGGCCGCCAGGGTGCCTTCATCCTATTGGAAAGGAAGGAGAGTCGACCGACGGGGGTGCCCGCGCGATGAAGGCAAGAGCGCGCGTGACTTTGAGCGGAAGGGTACAGGGTGTATACTACCGTTCCTACGCTCGGGACGAGGCAAGGCGGTTGGGCCTCAAGGGGTGGGTGCGCAATAACCCAGACGGCCGCGTGGAACTGGTCTGCGAGGGGGAGGAGGACGCCGTTCTGGCCATGATCGACTGGTGCTGGAAGGGTTCCCCGTCTTCCCGCGTGAGCGACGTGGAGGTGGCCTGGGAGGAATACCGGGGTGAGTTCGACGACTTCCGCGTGACCTACGGTTTTTAGGGTGAGGACATGAGCGAGGCGGAAATACTCCTAAGGCTGGTCATCGCCGCCCTGTGTGGAGGGCTCATCGGCATGGAACGCGAAAGGGGCGACAGGCCGGCGGGCTTCCGCACCTATATCCTGGTGTCGCTGGGGGCCGCGCTCTTCACCATCCTCTCCCTCGTCGCCTTCCCGCGATCGGATACCGCACGCGTGGCCGCCCAGATAGTGGTGGGAATGGGTTTCCTGGGAGCGGGGGTCATCGTGGTCTACGGGGGGACCCACGTGGTGGGCATAACCACGGCCGCCACCATGTGGGCCACTGCGGCGGTGGGCATGGCGTCCGGGGCGGGATACCTGGTCACGGCGGCGTACTGCACCGGGATAATACTCGTCGTCCTGGTCGCGTTGCCCTGGATCGAGAGCAGCATCATAGCCCGCTTTCAGAAGCGCAGGCTCTATTTCACCGTACAGGCGGCACACCGCGAGGGCCTGGTGGAGGAGGTGCAGGACACGCTCGCCGCCTACCGCATCCCCTTTCTCCTCCTGCGCTTTCAGGATTGCGCCGAGGGTGAGGGTTTGTGCTCGCTGCTGCTGCGGGCGAACGTGTCAGGGAAGGTGGACCTCATGGAACTGATGGAGAAACTGCGGGGCATCCCCGGGGTAACCTCGGTGGCTTTCGAGGAGTAAGCTGGAACGGGGCCGGTGATGGGGATAGCGGAGAACCTGCAGGCGGTAAGGGAGCGCATTGCCGCTGCGGCGATGCGCGCGGGCAGGGAAACGGATTCCGTCAGGCTGGTGGCGGTGAGCAAGGGGAGGAGCCTGGAGGCGATCAGGGAGGCGATGCGCGCAGGACAGAAGGCCTTCGGGGAGAACCGCGCGCAGGAGCTGCGCGAGAAAGCGCTGCTTCTGGGAGAGGACGTGGAGTGGCATTTCGTTGGCCATCTGCAGAGGAATAAGGTTAATATGGTAGTGGGAAAGGCCGCCCTCATCCATTCCCTGGACAGCCGGAGGCTGGCGGCGGCCATATCGGCACGGGCCCTCGCCCTGGGCACGGTACAGGACGTCCTCGTGCAGGTGAACGTCTCCGGCGAGGAGACCAAGTCCGGGGTGGAGGAGAGCGGGGCCGCGGACCTGGTGGGGGAGATACTTTCCCTGCCCGGCCTGAGGGTGAGGGGGTTGATGACCATCGCCCCCGTGTGGGCGGAAGGGGAGAAGTCCCGCCCCTTCTTCCGCGCATTGCGCGAGTTGAGGGATACGCTGCGGGAAGCCTACCCGCGAGCGGACCTCTCCCTTCTCAGCATGGGCATGACGCAGGATTTCGAGGTGGCCGTGGAGGAAGGAGCGGACTTAGTCCGCGTGGGCACGGCCATATTCGCGGATTAGATGCGAGGGAGGTAATGCCATGGCAGGGTTTTTCCGCAAGGCGCTCATCTACCTGGGCCTGGTCGAGGACGACGAGTTCGAGGAGTTGATCGATTATGACGAGGCGGAGGCGCCGGAGCCGCACGTGAGCCGCCGCGCCATGCGCGAAGAGGCCCGCGTGGCATCGCTGCAGGCGGTGCCAAGCAGGCAGGTGCGCGTGCACATGGTGGAACCTAAATCCTTCAACGACGCCGAGCAGATCGGCCAGAAGTTCAAGGCCGACATACCCGTCATAATAAACCTGCAGCAGGCCGATCCCGAGCTCTCCAAGAGGCTAATCGACTTCGCAAGCGGGCTCACCTATGGCCTGGAAGGCGGCATCCAGCGCGTGGCGGACAGGGTGTTCCTGCTCACGCCGCACAACGTCGAAGTCTCCGCCGAGGACAAGAGGTGGCTGCGCGAGAAGGGTTTTTTCAACCAGTTCTGAGGTCCCGGCATCCGCTGAAAAAGGGGGAAGGGCATGAAGAAGTTGGCCTTCCTCGGTGGAGGGAAGATGGCGGAGGCCATCATCAAGGGCCTGCTCGCAGCGGGCTGGGCCGCCGCCGAGGAGATGGTGGTATCCGATATCGACCGATCGCGCCTGGAGGCGCTGGCGAGGGAATACAAGGTCAACACCTCGGTGTCCAACCGGGAGGCGGCGTCGCAGGCCGAGGTGGTCCTTCTCGCGGTTAAACCCCAGAACGTGGAGGAAGTGATGGGGGAGGTGGCGGAAACGCTCCACCCCGGGCAGGTCCTCATCTCCATAGCCATGGGAAAGAGCACCGCTCTCCTGGAGAGCCTCGCGGCGGGAGAGACGGCGGTGGTGAGGGTCATGCCCAACAACCCGGCCATGGTGGGCCGCGCGGTTTCCGTGATCAGCTACGGCCGCTTCGCGGACGACAGGGCGCGCGAATCGGCCCTCGGCATCTTCCGCTGCCTCGGAGAGGTGCTAGAGATCGAGGAGCGCCACCAGGACGCCGCCATGGCCATATCCGGCTGCGGGCCCGCCTATTTCTACCTCATAGCCGAGGCCATCGCCGACGCGGGGGTCAAGCTTGGACTGCAGCGCGACCTGGCCCTGCAGCTGGCCGTCGGCACCATGTTCGGAGCGGCTTCCATGATGAGGGAGAGCGGGCTTGAGCCCGCGCGACTGAGGGGGATGGTCGCTTCCCCGGCGGGATCGACCATCATGGCCCTGGAGGCGCTGGAGGAGTCGGGGATACGCGCCGCCTTCTTCCGGGCCCTGGAGGCAGCCTACCGCCGTGCCAGGGAGGTATGAGTTGCGGCTCCTCGGGGAGGTCATATGGTGGGCTCTCGCCGTGTACATGTGGATGATCGTGGCCCGCGCCATCATAACGTGGCTTCCCGTGAGATGGCCGCGCGGCGTGCGTTCCGTGGTGGTCCTCATCTACGACCTCACGGAACCCGTCCTCTCGCCACTGCGCAGGATAGTGCCCACGGTCCCGGTGGGCTCGGGCATGGGACTGGACCTGACCCCCATGGTCGTCATCGTCCTGATACTCTTCCTGCAATGGCTGGTGAGGGGCTTATTCGGTTAGCGGCGACGGCCGAAAATACTTATACTATGGTTGTGCCCGGGGGAGCGCCGGTAGTCTCCCCATGCGGGACAGGAGCGGTGTGAACGTGCGTAAAGGAGGCGGTTAAGTTGGCTATCGGCCCCATGGATATCCACCACAAGGAATTCAGCACCGTGCGCGTCGGGGGATACAACAAGGAGGAGGTGGACTCCTTCCTGGACATCGTCGCGGACGAGCTGGACAGGCTGCTCCACCGCAACCAGGAGCAGGCGGAGCTCATCGAATCCATGCGCGAGAAGGCATCCCAGTACGACTCCATGCAGCAGACCCTGCAGAACGCGCTCATAAACGCCCAGAAGAGCGCGGATAACATCGTCCAGGAGGCGAGGGCGCAGGCGGAGGCCCAGATAAGGGAGGCCCAGGAGCAGAGCCTGCGCATCCTCGAGGAGGCCAAGACCGAGAGGTCGCGCATCCTCGAGACCTATGCAGGGATAAGGGAGCAGGTGCTGCGCTACGTCGCGACCATACGCGACATGCTCGAGAAGAACCAGGTGCTGATCAGGGAATACGAAAGCCGCCTCGCGGCGGCCGAGTTGAGGGAGGAGGCGGCGGGAACGGCGGCCGCAAGGACGGGGGGCGAGGCGTTCTCCGTCCCCACGGAGGCCGCTTTTGCGCCTGCTCAGCCCGCTCCTTCCGTGCAGGCGGAAGAAGTCCCACCCGCGCAGGCTCAGCAGGCACCCCAGCGGCCAACGGCGCAACCGGCATTCGTTCCCGAACCGGAGACACGCGCTGCGGGCGCGCCGGAACCACCGCCGCAGGCGATGCCCGAGCCCGCGCTGTTCCCTCCCGAGGGCGCACCGGCAGCGCCCGCAGCCGAGCCGGCTCCGCAGGCGCCGCGACAGCCGGTCACCCCGGAGCAGGAGATGGAGATAATGCAGGGTGTCCTACGGGAGGAACGGGAGAGCGCGAGGCCTCCCGCGCCCCCGGCGGAACCCGCGCCCGCCGAGGAGAAGGAGAAGCATTTCTTCTGGGAGTAGACGGCGGGGCTCCCGTCCTGGGCGCGTCTGCATGTCGCTTTGGAATGAACGCGATGATCGTTATCGAGACGGCGCAGCTCTGCCGCGTATGTTCGTGGTCAATGCGCCGCATCATGATCGCAGCCGTTGATGATGCGACGTTGATGATGCCGTGTCGCGTGCACGGATTCCCGGTGCCGTGAAGGCGTATCCCCGCTCGGACAGCCGCGGACGGAGCATAAGGAGATACAAAGGGGTTCCGCCTGCGACGCGCTGCGTTTGAAACCGCGTGACGTACCAGTGCGCATGCATATAGTTAATGGTTAAATAGTAACTGGTTAAATATATACTGCCCGATTCCCGGTCCCCTTTGGGATAATATCAACGTCGATCCCCGGAAGGATGCGGATCGGCCCCCTCGAGCAGGGAGGAAAGCATGGCGATCTCGCTCTCACTCACTCCGCGTACAAGCACCGTCTTGTTGCGGGAGTTTTGACCCGAGGTTATCTCCATGCGGGAGGGAGGCACGCGCACGAGGCGCGAGAGCAGCCGCAGGGCCTCGCGGTTGGCCCTTCCCTGCTGCGGAGGGGAATGCACGGCGATGACCAGCCTCCCGTCCTGCACGCCCAACAAGGCGCTGCGCGATGAACCCGGCCGCAGGCGCACGTCGAGCAGGGCACCATCCGGGCTCCAGCGCAGGAAACCCTCGCCTTCCGCCAAGCCTTCGCCTCCTTTTCGTCCCCGTCAGCCGCGTTACGGCACCGCCGCGGGAGAGGCCTGAGCGCGTGTGCCGCGGCGCGGCGCAACCGCTCCCTCACGATATGCGCCCGCAACACATGATAGCAGTTTCCACGGGTCTTGAGCGCACGAACGGCGTGACGGACATCGTACGCCGCCGGCGGAGACGGCGCCGCACGAGCGGAGGCGCCCGGACGCCTTCCCCCGTCATTCTTTCCAATACAGGCAGGGTCCCTGTTGCGCCGAACATGGCTGCGTGCTAATAATGGAGCAAAATGGCATGTAAACGGAGTGACCACGGTATGGACTATCGCCGAACGCTGAATCTCCCCAGGACCGATTTCGCCATGAAGGCCGACCTGCCGGTGCGGGAACCGGAGATCCAGCGCTTCTGGAAGGAGACGGATCTGTACGGGCGCGTCCTGGAGAAGACGCGGGGCCGCCCGTCCTTCATACTCCACGACGGCCCCCCGTATGCCAACGGCGATATACACCTGGGGACGGCCCTGAACAAGATCCTCAAGGACATCATCGTCAAGTACAAGAGCATGCGCGGCTTTCACTGCCCGTACGTCCCGGGATGGGACTGCCACGGGCAACCCATCGAGCACGAGGTGGAAAAGAGGCTGGGCGAGGAGAGGGGGAAGCTGGACCTCATGGAGGTGCGCAGGCGCTGCCGCGAATACGCCCTCCATTACGTGGAGCGCCAGTCGCAACAGTTCCAGAGGCTGGGGGTCTGCGGGGATTTTGCCGATCCCTACCTCACCCTGAAGCCGTCGTACGAGGCGGCCAACATCCGTATCCTGGCCGAGCTGGTGCGGCGGGGGCTCGTTTACCGCAGCCGCAAGCCCATCCACTGGTGCCCGCGCTGCGTCACCGCCCTGGCGGAGGCTGAGCTGGAGTACGGCGACAAGAGATCCCCCTCCATCTACGTGGCCTTTCCCCTTCTGGAGGGGCTGCCGGGAAGGAAAGGGGAGGAGGCCGCCGTGGTCATCTGGACCACGACGCCGTGGACCCTGCCGGCAAACGTGGCCGTCGCCCTCCATCCGGACATGGAATACGCGCTCGTGGACGGCGGGAATGGCCGCTTTCTCATAGGAAGGCCCCTGCTGGAGAGCGCCGCGCGCGAGATGGGCCTCGCTTCCTGGAAAGAACTGGCATCCTTCAGGGGGAGCGAGCTCGAGGGCCTCCACGCGCGCCATCCCTGGCGAGAAAGGGCCTCCCTTATCGTCAACTCGCATTACGTGACCACGGAGCAGGGAACGGGAGCCGTGCACATCGCCCCGGGGCACGGGGAGGAGGACTATTACGTGGGGCTGGAATACGACCTCCCCATGCCCATGCCGGTGGACGACCTCGGCCGCTTCACCGACGAGGCCCCAGAGTTCGAGGGCCTCTTCATAGAGGACGCAAATGCGCGCATACTGGACGACCTGCGCGACAGGGGACTGCTGCTGGGAAGCGGCGAGCTCGTGCACCCCTACCCGCACTGCTGGCGCTGCAAGGGGCCGGTGATCTTCCGCGCGACACCCCAATGGTTCATCGGGGTGGACCGCGAGTACGACGGCTCCACCCTGAGGGGCAGGTGTCTTGAGGCGGTATCCGAGGTTACGTGGATCCCCTCCTGGAGCATCCGCCGCATGAAGGGCATGCTGGAAACGAGGCCCGACTGGTGCATATCGCGGCAGCGGGCGTGGGGGGTTCCCATCCCCGCCTTCTACTGCACCTCCTGCGGCCGGGAGCTGCTAACGCCGCAATCCCTGCACAGGGTGGAAGAGCTCGTAGCCGCCGAGGGCTCTGACGCATGGTTCCTGAGGGACGCGCGGGAGATCCTCGGCGGGGAGTTCGCCTGCCCCGGCTGCGGCGGCGGCGACTTCCGCAAGGAGACCGACATCCTCGACGTCTGGTTCGAGTCCGGGGTTAGCCACGAGGCGGTCCTCCTCACATGGGAGGGACTCACCTGGCCCTGCGACATGTACCTGGAGGGGAGCGACCAGCACCGCGGCTGGTTCCAGACCTCGCTGCTCACGGCCGTGGGGGCCAGGGATGCACCCCCCTACCGCTCCGTGCTCACCCACGGTTTCGTGGTGGACGGGGAGGGGAGGAAGATGTCCAAGTCCCTGGGGAACGTCATCAGCCCCCTGGACATCTGCGAGCGACTGGGCGCCGATATCCTGCGACTCTGGGTGGCAGCCGCGGATTACACGGTGGACATCCCCGCCTCACGCGAGATCTTCGACCGCCTGGTTGAGGCCTACCGGCGCATTCGTAACACCATCCGCTTCCTCCTGGGCAACCTCTACGATTACCAACCGGAGAAGGACGCCCTCCCCGTGGAGGAGATGGAGGAGCTGGACCGCTGGATACTCTCCCGCCTGCAGGGACTGGTACGGCGGTGTACCCAGGCGATGGAACGCTACCAGCTTCACGTGGTCTACCATTCCCTGCACAATTTCTGCGCCGTGGACCTTAGCGCCCTCTACCTCGACATGCGCAAGGACTGCCTCTACACCTTCGCGCACGACGACCCGGCGCGCCGTTCGGCGCAGGTAGCCATCCACCGCGTCCTGACCACCATGACCAGGTTGATGGCCCCAGTACTCTGCCACACCGCGGAGGAGGCCTGGCAGGCCATGGGTGGAGGAGAGACGAAGGACAGCGTGCACCTCCAGGACTGGCCCGAGGTGGAGGAGGACCTCGTCGACCCGCGCCTCGAAAGCGACTTCGAGCGGCTTCTGCAGCTGCGCGAGATGGTCACCAGGTCCATCGAGGAGCTGCGGGCCGCCAAGGAGATCGGGACCTCCCTGGAAGCGGCGGTGGAGCTGACGGTGCCGGAATCCATGCGGGAGTTGCTCGCGGGCAGGGAATCCCTGCTGCCCACCCTCTTCATCGTCTCCGCGGTCACGGTGCGCTATGGAGAAGACGACGAGACGAGGGTGGCGGTCGGCAGGGCCGCGGGTACCAAGTGCGCCCGCTGCTGGAATTTCCGGACCTCGGTCGGAGAAAGCGAGGAGTACCCCGACCTCTGCGACCGTTGCCTGCCGGTCGTGCGCGAACAGCGAGTGGAACCGCGGTGAGCGCTGCCGCGGAGACGTAGCGCCCGAGCACCGGAAATAACGCACTTGGACCATTCCCCATCCCGCGGGCGGCTCGAACCTGTCTGCATGAAGATCCAAAGATTGTGGGGATGGCAATAGCCATGCCTGCTTCCGATCCCGAGCGGCCCGAACGGGCGGCCGGTAGCGGCGGCAGGAAAAGGTGAGGGTCGAGGGAGAAGTCGAGGGACAAGAAAACCGGGGAGGGGAAAACCGCTCTTGTCTAGGCGTTCGAATCGTGCATAATAATAGGGATAAACGCCGGAGGTTACGGCAGAAGGACAAGAGGCATCATGAACAAGAGGAAACTGGCGGCTTTCAAGAAGATCCTCCTGCAGGAGAAGGCGGTGCTGGAGAAACAGTACCGCGATCTCGAGCAGGGGAACCTCATGGCCTCCCAGTCGGATTTCACGGGCGAGATGCCCTTCGAAGAGGAGTACGCAGCCAGCGGCACCAGCACTTTCGAACGCGAACGTGACCTCTCCCTCTCGGAGAACGTCAAGGACCTCCTGCAGAGGGTGAACGAGGCCCTGGCCCGCATCGACGAGGGCACCTACGGCATCTGCGAGATATGCGGCGAGAAGATACCCGAGGAGCGCCTTGAGGCGCTGCCCTACGCCAACCTCTGCATACTGTGCAAACAGAAAGAAGAAAAAGCGCTCCACTGACCCTGCTCGTCTCCACCCTCTTGGTCCTCGGGCTTGACCAGGCAAGCAAGGCGCTGGTGAGGAAGTTCCTTCCCGCGGGAGAGAGCGTCGACCTCAAGCTCCTGCTCCTGCGCCAGGTGCGCAATCCCGGGACGGCGTTCGGCCTGCTCCACGGCAGGTCCACGGCGCTCTTCCTGGCCAGCATAGCCGTGCTAGCGGTCTTCCTTTTCGTCCTCTGGTGGTGGGGAAGGGCGCGCGGCGGCCTTTTCCAGGTCGCCCTGGGCTTGATAATAGGGGGGGCGCTGGGTAACATCATCGACAGGATCTTCCTCGGCGCGGTGGTGGACTTCATCGACCTGAGGTTCTGGCCGGTCTTCAACCTCGCGGACGCGGCCATCGTCGCCGGGGTGGTCTATGCCATCGCCGTGATCCTTGCGGACATATGGAAGGGACACGAGGTAGCTTCCCGGGAGCGGTCGTGAAAGGAAGCCGGCGCGCGACCGGCGGCCGCTTCGGAGCGGCAGCGGAAAAGGGGGTCCACCGTTGAGGCCTGAACTGTTCAAGATAGGTCCCTTGACCGTGCATTCCTACGGCTTTTTCCTCGCCCTGGCCTTCATCGTGGGCATGATGGTCAGCTTCTGGTACCTGCGTAGACGCTTCGTGGACGCCTACGTCGTCTTCGAGCTGGTGCTGGCCGCCGCGGTGGGCGGGATAATCGGCGCCAGGCTTTTCTACGTGATCGGCCACTGGAGCGAGTTCTCCGGAAAATGGTGGGAGGCGCTGAAGTTCTGGAACGTGCAGGGCCTGGTCTTCTACGGGGGGTTCATCTTCGGCGTGCTTGCGGCCGCCGGCGTGGTGAAGCTTCGCGGCCTCTCCGTGGGCGAGGTGCTCGATTCGGGAGGTCTGGCCGTCCCCGCGGCCATGGCCGTGGCCAGGGTGGGCTGTTACCTCAACGGCTGCTGCTTCGGGAAGAGCTCCGACCTTCCCTGGGCGGTTACCTTCCCCGTCAAGACGCAGTGGAACATGGGGATGCCCGCCAATCCCGTGCATCCCACACAGATCTACGAGCTCCTCATGGACCTCGGGATATTCGTGCTGCTCCTCGCGGTACACCGCAGGTTCCGCTACCGCGGCGAGCTGATGGCGTCATTTGTCCTCCTCTACGCAGTGGCGCGCTTTGTCAACGAGTTCTTCCGCTACCATACAAACCCGAACTCCAACCTCTTCTTCCAGCTCCTCAGCGTGGGAGCCTTCCTCCTCGCGGGAGCCCTGCTGGTCTTCCGCAAGAGGCTTCTGCCGGAGGCCAGGTAGGTTGGGAACGCTGAGGTTCATCGTCTCAGACGACGACAAGGGCATGCGTCTCGACAGTTTCCTTGTGGCCAGGACGGGCCTGACCAGGAGCAAGGCGCAGCAACTCATCGCCCGGGGGGCGGTGCTGGTGGACGGGGCGGCGAGTCCCAAGAACCACCGCCTGCGCCCCGGCGAAGTGGTGGAGGCGGAGGTGCCGCCCCAGCAACCCGCGGCACCGCTGCCCCAGAACCTTCCGTTACGCCTCCTCTACCGGGACGAGGACCTGGTGGTGGTCTCCAAGCCCGCGGGCATGGTAGTGCATCCTTCCGCGGGTCACCCCGACGGAACACTGGTCAACGCCCTCCTGGGAAGCGTGGGGGACCTTTCCGGCGGGGGCGACGCCATAAGGCCGGGGATCGTGCACCGCCTGGACAGGGATACCTCGGGGCTCATGGTGGTCGCCAGAAGCGACCGCGCCCAACTGGCCCTGCAGGAAATGATCCGTGACCGCCGCCTGAGCAGGTCTTACCTGGCGCTGGTACACGGTACCCCCGCATCGCGGCGGGGCACGGTGGAAGCCCCGGTGGGCAGGGACCCTCGAGACCGCAAGCGCATGGCCGTAACCTCCAGCGGGAGGCCGGCCGTCACGCATTTCGAGGTCCTGGAGGAATGGGAGAGGGCCAGCCTCCTCCACGTCGACCTGGTCACCGGGCGCACGCACCAGATCAGGGTGCACCTATCCTACATAGGCCATGCAGTGGTGGGAGACCGCGTGTACGGCAAGGCGACGTCCCTGGAGCGCGAGCTGGGGCTCGCGCGCCAGTTCCTGCACGCTTACCGCATGCGGTTCACGCATCCCGTATCGGGCGAGGAGATGTCCTTCGAGGACCCTTTGCCATCGGACCTGGAAGATGCGCTGGGGAGGCTGCGCGCGGGCGCCGTGGGTTGAGGAAGGCGCCCTACCACGGGATGCAAAGGCCGGCGCCGGGTGGTCCCTTTCCACCCACGGTAGCGACCTTTCAACCCCCAAAAACGCTCGCTTTCCGGAAAGGTGTCAAAGAAAGAAGATAATCTGCTGATATTTTATATGGAGAGAACGGCGAGAGAAGGATACGAAACAACGGAGGCAAAAGGGAGAAAGTGCCTTGAACGGTAATGTGTGCTCCGAAGGTCTGCTGAGGATCGAGCTGCTGACCATATTCCACCGCAACCCCGGTCTCGTGTGCAGCTGCTCTTTCCTGGCTGAGGCGACGGGCAGGGACATGGAGCTGGTCCGGGAGCAGGCGGAGAAGCTCCTCGACCTGCGCATTCTGGAGGCGGAGGAGAGGGAAGGGGAACGGCGCTATCGCTATCTGCCGCCCCGCCTCATCTCGCGCGAAGGCGGTGACGAGGAGAAAGCGGGGTAAACGGGATAACACCTGCCGGGAGCTCGTCCCAGCGCAGCCTTCGACCAGCCTGACTTTTCGCCCAAGCGTGTGACATGAGGCCCTGCAGCCGGGAACACCCGTACGGGCTACGGCCTTACCAGCGGGGTCACGGCTCTTCCTGAGAGCCGCCCCTGTTGCCCCCCTCAAGGTCCTCCATTTCCGCCTCCAGCTCGGCGATGAGGACTTCCAGGCGCTCCTTCCTCTTTAACAGGGCCGCGTGGCGGGCGCGTAATCCCTGCGGGATGTCATCCGCGGAGACACGCGTCGGGCAGACATCCCGGAAGGAGCACCAGGGGCAGAGCCTGTTGGGGTTGGCGGGGAACCGCCCGGAGGATATCCCCTCAGCGACCTGCCGCAGCCTGTCCCGCACCCTCGTAAGGCCTTCGTCGTCAAGGGGACGTGTGCTGTACCTCTGGTTGATGAGCAGGTAATAGAAGGTGAGCTTGGAGGGGGATATACCCCAGAGCTCGCGGCTGGCCAGCTGGTAAATGGGGAGCTGCAGGTCGTCGCGGAGCCTTGCGAGCTCCGGAAGGCGCCGGTTGGTCTTGTAGTCGATGATCTCGTATGAACCGTCGGGATGCCTGTCCACACGGTCGACGACCCCCGTCAAAAGGTAGCCTTCCATGGGGATCTCGAAACGTTGCTCCACGGCCACCGGCAGGCGGAAATCCTTCACGTTCAGCCGGTAGTAATCGCTCAGGACATCCCTGGCGTGCCGCAGGAAAGAAAGCTCCTCCTCGGGGTCCTCGAAGCCCTCGCCGTCCCAGCATGCCTCGAGATGGGTGAGGAGTTCCTCGAGGGAGGGAGCGACCGGCACGTCCCGGGCATAGAGCCACTGCAGGGCGGCGTGCAGGCTTCTTCCGAAGGAGAGGTGGGGCGAAGGTGCGACCTCAAGGCCGTCCACGTACTGGTAGCGATAGGAGAGGGGGCACCTCTCGTACGCGCAGACCGCGCTGTAGCTGAGCCTTATCTCCATGTCCTTATCCTCTCGGCTTTCCCGCGAAGGTGAGTCGATGTCCTCAACGAAAGTTATAATAGCCTAAACCGACAAGTCGAGAACGGGGGACCCCTTGCGAGGGAGGTCCCGTATGGGTCGTCGCCGGTAGCCGGCGCGCGGGGGACGGGCCCGTCGGCTGGTGCATGCGGGCCGCAGGAAGCCGACGTGAGTGCGCCGGCAAACGGAGGCGGGGAGGCGAGGACCTTGAGGCGGAGCCGGTCGCGCCTGCTCCGCGAGGACTTCGGAGGTGGAAAGTGGCGGTACCTTTCGTGCACCTGCACAACCACACGGAATATTCCCTGCTGGACGGCGCCGCCCGGATACCGGCGCTGGTCACCGCGGCCAGGGAAGCGGGCTTCGAGGCGCTGGCCATAACGGATCACGGTGCGATGTACGGCGTCATCCCCTTTTACAAGGAGGCGGTCAAGGAGGGGCTGAAGCCCATCATAGGGGTGGAGGCCTACGTAACACCGGGCTCGCGCTTCGAACGCAGACCCGTGAAGGAAGAGCCCAACTACCACCTCCTGCTCCTCGCCGAGGACGAGACCGGATACCGCAATCTCATGAAGCTCGTCACCCTCTCCTACATGGAGGGCTACTATTACAAGCCGCGCATGGACAAGGAGATCCTGCGGGAATACGGGAAGGGGATAATCGCCCTTTCCGCGTGCGTGAAAGGGGAGCTGGCCAGCTATCTCCTGGCAGACGATTACGAGGGGGCGAAACGCGCCGCCTCGGAATACCTCGCCATCTTCGGTGATGGTAATTTTTACCTCGAGATCATGGACCATTCCCTTCCCGAGGAGAAGAAGGTCAATCCCGGCCTGGTGCAGATCGGGAAGGAGCTCGGGATAGGGCTGGCGGCCTCCAACGACCTCCACTACGTGCGCAGGGACGACCACATCCACCATGACGTCCTGCTGTGCATCCAGACCAACTCCACCCTGGACCAGGAGGACCGCCTGCGCTTCTCCAACGACCAGTTCTACCTCAAGAGCTACGACGAGATGAGCCGGCTCTTCCGCGAATACCCGGAGGCCCTGTCCAACACGGCGGAGATCGCCGCCCGCTGCAACGTGGAGCTGGAGTTCGGGAGGTACCTGCTCCCGAAGTACCAGGTACCGGAGGGCTACGACCTCGACGCTTACCTGGAGAAGCTGGCGTGGGAAGGGCTGCGCCGCAGGTACGGGGAGGTCACCCCGGAGCTGGAGGAACGCCTGCGCAAGGAGCTCGCCGTCATCCGCGACATGGGCTTCTCCGGCTATTTCCTCATCGTGTGGGACTTCATCAAGTTCGCCAAGGAGGCCGGGATCATCGTGGGGCCAGGGCGGGGTTCCGCCGCCGGTTCCCTGGTCTCGTACTGCCTGGGCATCACCACCGTCGACCCCATCCGCTACGGCCTCCTCTTCGAGCGCTTCCTCAATCCCTCGCGGCGCACCATGCCGGACATCGACATAGACTTCTGTTACAAGCGCCGCCCCGAGGTCATCGACTACGTGAGCGGCAAGTACGGCAAGGACCGCGTCGCGCAGATCGTCACCTTCTCCACCATGGCGGCGCGCGCCGCCATCCGCGACGCCGGCAGGGTCTACAACCTCGAATACGGAAAGGTGGACCGCCTGGCGAAGATGGTCCCGGAAAAACTCAACATCACCCTGGACGAGGCGCTGGAGACATCCCCGGAGCTGCGCGACGCCTACGAAACGGACGAGCTCGCGCGCAGGATCATAGATACCGCGCGCAACCTGGAGGGCATCATCCGCCAGGATTCCATCCACGCAGCCGGGGTGGTCATCGCCGACGACGAGCTATGCAATTACACGCCCCTGCAGCGCCGCGGGGCAGAGGAAGAGGTGGTGACGCAGTACGACATGGCGGCGGTGCAGGCCATAGGCCTCCTGAAGATGGACTTCCTCGGCCTGCGCACCCTCACCGTCATAGGCGACACCCTCGAGAACCTGCGCCGCACGCGGGGCATCGAGCTCGACATCGACGGGATCCCGCTGGAAGACCCTAATACCTTCGACCTCCTGCAGCGCGGCGACACGGTGGGCGTCTTCCAGCTCGAGAGCCCCGGCATGCGCTCCCTCCTGCAGGACCTCCGCCCGGAGCGCTTCGAGGACCTCATAGCGGTGCTCGCCCTCTACCGCCCCGGGCCCCTGCGCAGCGGCATGGTCAAGGATTACGTGGATCACCGCCATGAACGCAGGGCCCTGAAATACCTCCACCCCGACCTGGAGCCCATACTGAACCAGACGAGGGGGATCATCCTTTACCAGGAACAGATCATGCAACTCGCGGTGGAGCTGGCGGGTTACTCCCTTTCCGAGGCCGACGGCCTGCGCGCCGTGGTGGCGAAGAGCAAGGCCGAGGAGATGAAAGTACACCGCGACAAGTTCGTCGAGGGCATGGTGGCAAAGGGTTACCAGCGCGGCCTGGCGGAGAAGCTCTTCGGCCTCATCGAGCATTTCGGAGAATACGGCTTCAACAAGAGTCACTCCACCGCCTACGCGTTCATCTCCTACCAGACGGCGTACCTCAAGGCGCACTATCCCAAGGAGTTCATGGCCGCGCTGCTCTCCAGCGTGACCGGGAACAAGGACAAGGTACAGGTCTTCGTCAACGAGGCGCGCAAGATGGGCATCAAGGTGCTCCCGCCGGACATCAACGAGAGCTTCAAGGAATTCACCCCGGTGGAGGAGGGCATCCGCTTCGGGCTGTCGGCGGTGCGCAATCTCGGGGAGAGCGCCGCCGACAGGATCATCGCCGCGCGCCGCGAGGGCGGCCCCTACCGGTCCCTTTACGACTTCTGCCGCCGTATAGGCCAGGGCGTGGTCAACAAGCGGTCCCTGGAGAGCCTGATCAAGAGCGGTGCCTTCGATTACCTCGGCTACACGAGGAACCACCTCCTCAAGGTATACGAGAAGACGGCGGACCTGGCAGCGGAGAGACAGCGCCTTTACGAGGAGGGACAGCACTCCCTCTTCGGCGAGGAAGATGAGGAGACGGATCTCATGGAAGCGCAGCCGGCGGCGGAAGAGCTGCCCAAGGACAAGCTGCTGGCCTACGAGAAGGAGATGCTGGGCATTTACGTCAGCGATCACCCCCTGATGCAGGTGAAGGAGGCCCTGGAGAAACACGTTGAGAGCGAAATAGCGGACCTGGCGGAGCTGGGAGACGGCGCGGTGAAATGGATAGGGGGCATAATCACCAAGAAGACCCAGCGCATAACGCGCAAGGGCGAGCTCATGGCCTCCCTGGCCCTGGAAGACCTCAGCGGCAGGGTGGAGGTTACGGTCTTCCCCGCCCTGTACAACCAGTACAGGGAATTGCTGGAGGAGGACCGCGTGATCTGCGTCAAGGCGAAGGTGGAGCTGGGGGAGCGCGAGGAAGAGGTCACCGCCGTACGGGTGGTGGCGCTGGACCTGGCGGAGCCACGGCTCAAGCGCAGCGAGGACTGCGATCTCTATATCCGCCTCGAGGCAGAGCAGGCGGAAAAGGAGATGATGGACCGCCTGAAAGACATACTGGTGAGGCATCCCGGGGAAACCGCCGTGCGCATCGAGCTGAGGAGCGACGACGCCATCAGGGTCTTCCTTCTGCCGCAGGAATTCCGCGTGAACCCCGACGGCTCCCTTTACGCGGAGGTGCTCTCCCTCCTGGGCGACGACTGCATAGCGCTGCGCTGAGGCCGCTCCCGCGCGGAAAAACAGATACGCGGAAGGCCGCCTCATAGTACGTGACGAACGAGGCGCAGACCCTGCGCGACGAATACTTTCATGTCGGTGGGCGGACCGCGCAAAGAGGCGGGAGCCGTATCGGCTCGTGATGCGGGGTTTCGTCGGGGTGAGCGGTGTAGCGTTCCTAAGAGAAGCGGCGCAAGGTACAATATGGTTGAAAAAACGGCGCAAGAACGGACGTCGCGGACGTTGACGGCAGGGCGAGAGCTTGTGAGGATAGGTGATGATGAAGGTTTTACGCAGCGAGGACTACGAGGACCTGCAAAGCCTGCGCAGGGACATGGGCTGGGATTTCTGGGCCGATGGGGGCCCGGTGCAGGAAGTGCGGGACATAATCTCGCAGGTGGAGAGGGACGGAGACCGCGCGCTGCGTGAGCTCACGAAGCGCCTGGACGGCATCGATCTCCCCGCCGGCGGCCTGCGCGTGGGGGAAAGCGAGATGCGGCAGGCGAGGGAGAAGGTGGACCCCTCTTTCATAGACGCCCTGCGCGGCGCCGCCAGGTCCATCACCTCCTTTCACCGCAGGCAGTCCTGGGAATCACTCTTCTGGGACACGGAAGAGGGAGCGCGCATAGGGCAGATGATCAGGCCCCTGAAAAGGGTGGGGGTGTATATCCCGGGAGGCAGGGCTTCCTATCCCAGCACGGCCCTCATGACCATCATCCCCGCCAAGGTGGCGGGGGTGCATGAGATAGCGGTTTGCGTTCCTCCCGGCCGGGGCGGGGAGGTGAACCCCTACACACTCCTCACCCTCGATCACCTTGGCGTGAAGGAGGTCTACAGGGTAGGGGGCGCACAGGCGATAGCCGCGCTGGCGTTGGGCACGGAGACCATCGCGCCCGTGGAGAAGGTTGTGGGGCCGGGAAACATCTACGTCACCCTGGCCAAGAAGGAGGTCTTCGGACGGGTGGGCATAGATATGCTGGCAGGACCCAGCGAACTGGTCGTGCTGGCGGACGGAAAGGCGGAGGCGGATCTGCTCGCGTGGGAGATGGCCGCCCAGCTCGAACACGGGGGCGGGGCTAGGGCCTGCCTGATCACGGACAGCGAAGGGATCGTCACGCGCGTGCAGAAGGCGCTCGTACGCCGGATTGAAGCTGAGGCTGGCGGACCCGCGGATGTAACGGCCGTGATGGTCAGGGACATGGCTGAGGGGGCACGATTGGTGGACGTGCTGGCGCCGGAGCACCTGGTCATCGACACCGAGGACATGACGGGGACCCTTTCGGCCATACACAACGCGGGCGCTATTTTCCTGGGCTCGGAATCGCCGGTAGCGCTGGGGGATTACGCGGTGGGCGTGAACCACGTCCTGCCCACCAAGGGAGGCGCGCGCTATGCCTCCCCCCTTGGGGTATACGATTTTCTCAAGCGCACCAACATCGTGCTCTCCAATCCCAGGGCAAACCGTCACCTCGGCCCCCTGGTGGAGACGCTGGCCAGGGTGGAGGGCCTCGTGAACCACGCCGAGGCCATGCGCCATCGCCTATACGGCCAGGAAGAGGAGTAGGGGCCGGACGACGGGCGGGTGATGAGAACCGCTTACTGCAGGGCAGCGAACGAGGGGCAGAGGTGAGAGAGATGAACGCGCGCAAGGCGGCGCGTCGGAGAAAGACCAGGGAGACCGAGATAAGCGTGGCCCTTTGCCTGGACGGGAAGGGCGAAACACGGGTGTCCACGGGCATCGCTTTCTTCGACCACATGCTGACGCTGCTCGCCTACCACGCCGCTTTCGATCTCACGCTCGAGGCCGCGGGCGACCTGGAGGTCGACCAGCACCACACGGTGGAGGACGTGGGTTTGTGCCTGGGCTCCGCCATCGGGGAAGCGCTCGGTGACAAGGCGGGGATAAGGCGTTACGGTTGGAGCCTGCTTCCCATGGACGAGGCCCTGTGCATGGTGGCGCTGGACCTTAGCGGCAGGCCTCACCTGACCTACGAGGTGTCCTTGCCCGTCGAGCTCATCTCGGATTTCGATCCCACCACCGTGCGGGAGTTCCTGCAGGCGTTGTCCAACCAGGCGGGGCTCACCCTCCATGTGCGCGGCATCAGCGGCGACAACCCCCACCACATCCTGGAAGCCGTCTTCAAGGGGCTCGGCAAGGCTTTCCGTGAGGCGGTGAGCCTGGAGCCGGGCCGCGGGGATATCCCATCCACGAAGGGAAGCCTCTGAGGACGCGGCTTCCGACAAGAGCACGAGGTGATGAGCTTGATAATCGTCGTCGATTACGGCATGGGCAATCTCCGCAGCGTGGAGAAGGCCTTCTCCTTCCTCGGCCACGAGGTTGCGGTGAGCGGCGACCCCGAGGAGGTCGCGGCGGCCGCGGGTGTCGTCCTCCCTGGCGTGGGGTCTTTCGGGGACGCCATGAAGGAATTGCGGAGGCGGCGCCTCCTGGCTTGTGTAGAGGAGGCCGTGCGGGGCGGCCGGCCCTTCCTCGGGATCTGCCTGGGTTACCAGTTGCTGTGCGAGGAGAGCGAGGAGAGCCCGGGCGTGAGCGGACTGGGCGTGCTCCCGGGTCGCGTGCTCCGGTTCCCGCCGAGCGTCAAGGTGCCGCACATGGGCTGGAACGACGTCAGGGCGACCAGGGATCATCCCGTCCTTGCGGGAGTGGAGGACGGCTCCTTCTTCTACTTCGTCCACTCCTTCTACGTGGTGCCTGAACGGCGGGAAGACGTGCTCACCACCACCGAGTACGGCCCGACCTTCGCCTCCGGGGCCGCCTTCGGGAAGGTGGTCGCTTTCCAGTTCCACCCGGAGAAGAGCTCGCAGGCAGGTCTGCGCATCCTGGACAACTTCGCACGCTGGTGCACCGGGGGGTGACGAGACGTGTTCCGCATCTATCCCGCGGTGGACATCAAGGAGGGGAGGTGCGTGCGCCTTCTGCGGGGCGAAATGGACAGCGAGACCGTATACGGCGAGCGGCCGTGGGAGATGGCCCTGCGCTGGCAGGCGGAAGGCGCCTCCTACCTGCACGTCGTGGACCTGGACGGCGCGGTTAGCGGCAGACCGGTGAACCTGCGCTCCGTGAGGGAGATACTGGAGAGGGTGAGGATCCCGGTGCAGGTAGGAGGGGGAGTGCGCACAAGGGAGGACGTGGAACGCCTCCTCGATATGGGCGCCAGCCGTGTCATACTGGGCACCCGCGCCCTTGCCGAACCCGCCTTCCTCGCGGAAATGGTGGACTCGTTCGGGGAGAGGGTCATCCCCAGCCTCGACACCCGCGGCCGGGAGGTGGCGGTGAGCGGCTGGACCGCCTCCCTGCGGGTGCCCTTCGCCACGCTGCTGCGGGAACTGGTGGATTGCGGCGTCAAGAGGCTCATACATACCGATATCCGCAAGGACGGCACCCTCGCCGGTCACGGCGCAGGAATCCCCGGCGAGCTGCTGGGCCTCGGCGTGGGCATCATCGCCGCGGGGGGCATAAGCAGCCTGGAAGACCTGCAGGCGTTGAAGCGGCTTTCCGCGCAAGGCGTGGAGGGCGCCGTGGTGGGAAAGGCGCTTTACGCTGGGGTGCTTTCCCTCCCGGATATACTGGGACTCGAGGAGGCATGAGGTGTGGCCATCCATACAGTTCATGACGGACACACGGAAGCGAGGTAAGGAGGACTCATGCATACCAAGCGTATCATCCCCTGCCTGGACGTGGACAAGGGACGGGTGGTGAAGGGCATAAACTTCGTGCGCCTGAGGGACGCGGGCGATCCGGTCGAGCTGGCATCCGTTTACGACAGGGAAGGCGCCGACGAACTCGTCTTCCTGGACATCACCGCTTCACACGAGGGCAGGGAGCTGGTCTTCGACATGGCCGCGAGGGTGGCGGAAAAGGTCTTCATCCCCTTCACGGTTGGGGGCGGCATACGCGGCAAGGACGACATCAGGCGCATGTTGGCCACCGGCGCCGACAAGGTGTCCCTGAACACGGCGGCGGTGGAGGATCCCTCCCTCGTCTCGGCGGCCGCCGGGAAATTCGGTTCACAGTGCGTGGTGGTGGCCATAGATGCCAGGCGCAGGTCGCGGAACTCGTGGGAGGTCTACACGCACGGGGGAAGGAAGGCCACCGGCCTTGACGCGGTGGAGTGGGCCCGGCGCGTGGAATCGCTGGGAGCGGGGGAGATACTCCTAACCAGCATGGACAGGGACGGGACCCGTGACGGCTACGATATAGAACTCACCGGAGCCGTGGCGGACGCGGTGAACCTCCCGGTGATCGCCTCGGGAGGAGCGGGAAGCCTGGAACACCTCGCGGAGGTCATCCTCGAGGCCGGCGCCGACGCGGTGCTCGCGGCATCCATATTCCATTTCGGCGAATACAGCATCAGGGAGGCCAAGGAGTACCTGAGGAGCAGGGGCATCCCCGTGCGCCTATGAGAAAGGCGGGATTTTACCCGCTGTTTACAGGATGACACGTCTTGTGATAGAAATAATGCCTATAGCGGGAGCTTGCATCCATGTGATGTAATTGGTAAGCCGGAAAACGGAAAGGTAAGGGGGGTTGAGGAGTTGAAAAAAACAAGCAGACTCGCGATCCTGGTCGTGGCCGCAATGCTCGTCGTCTCGCTCCTGTCCGTCACGGGGTGCGGCGCCAAGGAGGAGGCAGAGAAGAAGCCCATTAAGATAGGGGTGGTACTCTCCGAGAGCGGCGCCAACGAGCCCCTGGGCAAGCCGGAACGCAACGCCATCGAGCTCTACGTGAAAAGGCTCAACGCTAACGGCGGCATCAACGGCCACCCGGTGGAGGTGATCATCAAGGACGACCAGAGCGATTCGAACAAGGCCCAGCAGGCGGCCATTGAGCTCCTGGAGCAGGAGGAAGTGGTGGCGCTCATCGGATCGAGCGGCACGGGACCCACCCTGGCCATGAAACAGGAGGCGACCAAGAGAGGAGTGCCACTCGTATGCATGGCTGCCGGCGCCAACATCATGGAGGGCGATTTCACCTGGGTCTTCCGCACCCCTCCCACGGCGACGGAGGCGGGCAAGAAAGCCCTCGCCTACATAGCCGAGGACCTGGGCGTCAAGAAGGTGGGGCTGCTCTACGACACGAATCCTTTCGGTACGGACGGCAAGGCGGTGGTTGAAGCCGAAGCCGGCAGATTCGGGCTGGAGGTGGTGGCCTCCGAGGGCTACGGGACCAACGACTCGGAGGACACCATGGACACCCATCTCACCAACATCATGACGGCCAAGCCCGAGATCATACTGGTCTGGGGCACCAACCCCGGGCCGGCCATCATAGCCAAGCGCATGAAGGATAAGGGTATAAAGGTTCCTTACGTGGGCAGCCACGGTATCGCGAACCAGCAGTTCATCCAGCTTGCCGGAGAGGCCGCCAACGGCGTCGTGTTCCCGGCGGGCAAGATGCTCATCTACGATAAGGTCCTCGAGCCCGGCTCCGAGGAATACGAATTCATCAAGGACTTCGACCAGGCTTACCAGGAGGAGTACGGCCAGCCCATCAACACCTTCGCGGGACACGGGTGGGACGCCATCCTCATCATCACCGAGGCCTTGAAGAGGGCGGGCGCCGACGCCACTCCCGCGGAGCTGAGGGACGAGATCGAGAAGACGCAGGGACTGGTGGGCACGGCCGGGATATTCAACTACTCTTCCAAGGACCATAACGGCCTCTCTCCGGATGACCTGGTGATGGTGGAAATAATCGGCTCCAAATGGGAGCCGGTGAAGAAGTAACACCCGCGCTTCTTTTACAACGGCAGGGAGGCTGGACCCACTCCAGCCTCCTTTTCCGTTGCGGCGAGAGAAAGTTGGGGACGGGAGCTTGGTAAAACGGTATATTTATGGCATGCGCCACGGCCGCGGGTCGCCCACGAGACGGACCCGTGACGAGGTCACTGCGAGCGAGCGGCAGGAAAGGAGAAACCCGGCGGCGGCAGCGATCACGGACTGCCCTCGAAGTACCTTTTCCAGGAGCCGGGTTCGGACGGAGGGAGCAAGACGGTATGCTGGATTTCCTGCGTAACTGCCCCCAGTACCTGGCCAACGGCATGGCCAACGGGTGCATCTATATCCTGGTGGCCATGGGCTTCAACATCATCTACAACTCCACGGGGATCATCAATTTTGCCCAGGGAGAATTTTCCATGTTCGGAGGCCTCTTCGCCTACGCCTTTGCCGTTTCCGCCGGACTGCCGTTGCCCCTGGCGTTGTTGCTGGCAATCGCCGGGGCGGCCTTCATCGGCGCATGCATGGAGAGGTTGATGATATACCCGCTGCGCAGGGCGAGCGTGCTCACCGCCATCATCGCCACCATAGGGGCGTCCATATTCTTCAAGTCACTGGGAAGGGTGCTGTGGCCCAACGAGGCTTACAAGGTGCCGGAATTCACTCCCGGTAATATAACCCTTCCGGGGGCGACGGTACCCCGCCAGTTTTTCTGGGTGCTGGGACTGACTGCGGTTGCCGTCGCGCTGGTCTATTTCTTCTTCAGCCGCACCAAGGCAGGAAGGGCCATGCGCGCCTGTTCCGTCAACCGCCAGGCCGCCTCCCTGGTAGGCATCGACGTCTCCCGCATGTCCTTCTATTCCTTTCTCCTTGCCGCCGCCCTGGGGGGGACGGCTGGACTTGCCAACGCTCCCTACGCCAGCTATTCCATAGGCCTGGAGTTGGGAGTGAAGGGCTTTACGGCCGCAGTGGTGGGAGGCCTGGGCAACACCTTCGGGGCCGTCACCGGAGGCCTGGTCCTCGGCCTGCTCGAGGAACTCATCCCCGGCTTCCTGACCGTGGTCCTCGGGGTCTCCACCGGCTACAAGGGGGCGGTGGCATCCGTAATGCTCATCCTGGTGCTCCTCCTTCGCCCCCAGGGGATCCTGGGGAAGGGTATGGTGGAAAAGGTGTGAGCCGGCATGGGGGAAATGCGCAACGAGAAGCGGGGCGATGAGACCGACGGGGGACCTCGTCTTAAGACTTCCCTCATACGCAGCGCGCTGTCGCTCGCCCGTCGTCACCTTGTATTCCTCTCCCTCATGTTGTTCATCATCGTGATGCCCTTCTGGGCCAAGCCCCTCTCCAGGCCGCTGGGCATCCCCCTGGTGATGGTCATGCGCATGGTGGGCATATATACCATCGTGGCCGTGGGCCTCAACATGCTCATGGGCTACGCGGGCCAGGTCTCCCTGGGTCACGGGGCTTTCTTCGGCATCGGCGCCTATACCAGCGCCATCCTTACCGTAAAGGCACACTTCCCGCCCTGGCTTGGTATCGTCATGGCCGTGCTGGTGACCATCGTATTCGGTTTCCTGGTGGCACCTGTGCTGCGCCTGAAAGGACATTACCTGGCCATGGCCACACTGGGGGTGGGCATCGTCGCCTTCGTGTTCATGCGCGAGATGACCTGGCTCACGGGAGGCAATGACGGCATCCGCAACATCCCCGCCCTTTCGCTGCCGGGTATAAGGATCGGGGAGGCCAGGGATTACCTGCGGGCGGAATACTATTTCATTTGGGTGATCGCACTCCTTGTGCTGTTGCTCTCCTCCAACCTGGTGCGCTCTCGCCTCGGGAGGGCCATGCGCGCCCTGCACCAGTCCGAGGTCGCTGCGGAGGTGATGGGGGTCGACGTATCCTGGGAGAAGATAAAGGTCTTCGTGCTCTCCACCGCCCTCGCCGGCCTGGCGGGCGGCATATTCGCCCACGTACAGGGATACATCGACCCCAACCTCTTCACCATCGTCCTCTCCATCCAGCTGGTGACCATGGTGGTGGTGGGGGGGATGGAGAGCATCTGGGGTGCCGTGGCGGGGGCGGGCGTGATAACCTTCATTCCCAAGATCGTGGAAGCCCTGCCCAAGTGGCTTGGCGAGGTACCCAGGTGGGTTGAGAAATACAGCAACTACGAGGGCATGGTCTTCGGCTTCATCCTCATAGTGACCATGGTCTTCATGCCGGCGGGCATCACGCGGGGCCTGTCGGACATGGTGCGATACCGGCGCAGCCCCTTCGTCAACCCCTTCCGCAGGAAGGCGATGGGGTAGGGTATGCGACAGGGAGAGGCGGAGGACTCCGCGACGGCACGGGTGCGTGAAAGGAATCGCCGGCGTGCGTACGTTGGCTGGGTGACAGAGGCGAGCGGAAGGCGGGTACATGGGTAGAGCCGATCTCAAGGTGAACCGTACGGGCGAGGCCGACGCCGGTCCGCCCTTCAAGGACCTGCTGGTGGCGGAGGGTCTTACCAAGACCTTCGGCGGGCTGGCGGCGGTAAAAGACGTCTCCTTCACGGTGCGGAGAGGGGCCATCAAGGCCATCATAGGTCCCAACGGTGCGGGAAAGACGACCCTCTACGACCTCCTGACGGGCATATATGCCCCGGACAGCGGAAGCGCCTTCTTCGAGGGGCGCTCCATCCTGGGGTTGCCGCCTCACGCCGTAAGCGCCATGGGCATCGCGCGCACCTTCCAGACCGTGCGCATCTTCCCTCAGATGACGGTGCAGGAGAACGTCATGGTGGGCCTGCACCAGCGCACGAGGTCGGGCCTGCTGGGCTGTTCCCTGCGCCTGCCGGGGGCAAAGCGCGAGGAAGCCTGGATCGTGGAGGAGGCTTGGCGCCGTCTCGCACTGGTGGGCCTGGAGATGCAGGCCGACAGCATCGCCGGCTCGCTCCCCTATGGCCAGCAGCGCGTACTGGAGCTGGCCCGCGCGCTGGCTACCGAGCCCAAGCTCCTTCTCCTGGATGAACCGGCATCGGGACTCAATGCCTACGAGACGAGGGAGTTGGGAGAGCTCATATACCGCGTGAGGGACATGGGGATCACCGTTATCCTGGTGGAGCACGATATGGGTCTGGTCATGAGGATATCTGACGAAGTGCTGGTCCTGGACTACGGCGAGGTTATCGCCGAGGGAACACCGGAGGAGGTGCGCAACGACCCCAGGGTGATCGAGGCCTACCTGGGAACGGAGCTTGATTGAGGACGGGCTCTCACGATGCCGTCGCGCGGAGGCGCGGATGGTTCGGCGGCCCCCGAGAGAAGGAGACGCTTGGAGTTGCTGGAGATAAACAACCTCTCCGCCTTTTACGGGAACATAGAAGCCCTGCGCGCCGTGGACCTGTGGGTGCGGGCAGGCAGGATAACCACCATAATCGGCGCCAACGGGGCCGGCAAGACGACCCTCCTGCGGGCCATCTCCGGCCTCATCCCCACCCGCTACGGGGAGATACGTTACGTGGGCACCGATATCGCCAACATGGATCCCCACCGCATAGTGCGCATGGGTATATCACACGTGCCGGAGGGCAGGCAGGTCTTCGCCACCATGTCCGTGGAAGAGAACCTCCTGCTCGGTGCCTACGTGCGCTCCACGCGCCGCCAGGCGAAGGAGATAAGGCGGGACCTCGACTTCGTCTGCGAGCTTTTCCCCCGCCTGGCGCAACGCATGAACCAGACGGCGGGGACCCTGTCGGGGGGGGAACAGCAGATGCTTGCCATCGGGAGGGCACTCATGTCCCGCCCCCGCATCCTCCTTCTTGACGAACCGTCGATGGGCCTCGCGCCCCTGGTCATCAAGGATATCTTCGCCTGTCTCAAGCGCCTGCACGAGGAGGGCCTGACCATACTCCTGGTAGAACAGGACGCCAAGATAGCGCTCAGCGTGTCCCATTACGGGTACGTCATGCGTGCCGGCAAGATCAGGCTGGAGGGTGAGGCCAGGGAGCTCTTGCGCAACGAGGACATCAGGAACATCTACCTGGGCGAGGATACCGTGACGGAAGGGTGAGGGGTGCGTCGGCGGGCATCGCTAGCATCCCGGCCCCGTAGTGCCAGCGAGGTGCATGAAAGTGGAGGAACCGGAGATCAAGTTCGATGAGAACGGCCTCGTCACCGCCGTGGTCCAGGACGTGGAAAGCGGCGAGGTGCTCATGGTCGCCTACATGAACGAGGAATCGCTGCGCCGCACACTGCAGAGCGGGAGGACCTGGTTCTGGAGCCGTAGCCGCCGCGAGCTCTGGTGCAAGGGCGAGACGTCCGGCAACCGCCAGTACGTGCGCGAGATACGCTACGACTGTGATGGCGACGCGCTCCTCGTCAAGGTTCTCCAGGTGGGTCCCGCATGCCACACGGGAGAGCGCTCATGCTTCTACCGACTTCTCCCGGGGGCACGCGTGGACGTGCAACCGTAAAACGGCAACGGGAAGATTAAAGGGCCGCCGACACGAACAACCGGCTGCGTTGCAGGCATGCTACAGTCCCTTTGCGCCCGCGTCGATAACTCTTTCGTCGGCATCACTGAAACGGCCCTGACCTGCCGCCTTGATACAGGCGATGGCGGGCAAAGGAGGGAACATGCCGGGTTGTCCGTATTGCGGGGCTGATAATCCGCCGGGAGCGGACTTCTGTTCCTTGTGCCTGGCAAGACTTTCCGCTCCGGTCGCCGGCGCCGGCTCCATGGTGCAGGCGGACACCACGCCGCTCCCCACCGGAAGGCCACCCGCGGTTCCCCCGGCTTCCGCAACCCCCGCGTCCCCCGCAGCCCCCTCCTATGTATCGCCGGCCGATTTCCATGCCGTGGCCAGGGAGGCGAACGCGGGCGGCCGGGTGGCGGCGGGGGGAAAAGCCGTCGCGCACGGAGGCCGCGTCACGGACGCGAGGACGCTTGCCGCGGCGCCTCTCCCCCGGGCGCTCTCCAGGAGGAGCACTACCGACATAGTGCTCCTGGTGCTGAAGAACTCGCTTCTCGTCTTCGTCCTCCTCTTCGTGGCGAGCTTCTGCATCTCCCTTTTTCTCGTGGGGGCGATCTTCAGCGGCAGCGAGTCCGGGTTCTATATAGGTTTGGGGCTGCAGTTCGCTGCCGAAGCCCTGCTAATCATATGGGGAGGCTACCGTACGTCCATGGAGGCTATGGAGAGAAACAGGGGGTGGATGTACGGGGTGGGCTGCGTGGCGGGAGTGGTCTTCTTCTGGCAACCCCTGGTAGCCTTCATCCTGAGCCTCTTCCTCACCGGGAGGCCCATCCTCCCCCAGACCTTCAGCCTGGTAGGGATCATGGTGGTGATCTTACTCCTGCTTCCCCTGGGGGCGTTGGGGGGATGGCTGGCGGAAAAGAGGTATATGGGCTGAACCGTCGAAATATCCGTTGGAGGTTTGGCCATGGATTGCCCGCGGTGCGGTGCGGAAAACCCTGACAGCGCGGAGTTCTGCTCGCTTTGTATGCAACGCCTCGGTTACCCGCGGGGCGGCGGAATCGCCACGGGTGCCGGCGAAGGTATCTCCGGGACGCGGAGGAGTGCATCTCCCGCCGAATGGAGGCCAGACGTCGTGGGCTCCAGGCGCCGCGAGAGCGGTATAGTGGCGGAAAAGATAAAGAAATACCGCGTGAGCATGGCGGTATACGGCGTGCTGCTCCTGGCTTTCATCCTCTGGCTGGTACTCAGCTTCACTGTCTGGGGTAACCCCTCGCCGGGCAAGAGGGCTTCCCAGATCATAAGCGCCGTCAACAACCGGGACAGTGAGGCCTTCGCCTCGCTTTTCGCAGCGCAGGAGAGATCGTCCGCGGAATCCCTGTACGCAAGGATAACCGATTACATCGGGACGACGGGAGAGTTCCGGGACATCAGGTTCCGCGTGGAGGGGAAGGACTCCTACACCGCCTATGCTCACGTGAAGAGCGGGACGGTGGTGCTTTCCGGCGGAGCCTCGCGGGAGATCACGGGTGAGGACGGGCTGATGGTGAGTTTCGAAAAACGTGACGGCAAATGGGTCGCAAAAGTGGGGGGCACGAAACTCATCCCCTGACGGGACATTCTACATCACCGTGCACTCTACCTGCCTTTCCATGCGGGCACGAAAGCAACCTGGACCCGTGGTTGTTTCCTGCATGGCACGTCGCGATTCACCGCCGCACGGACCGGTGCTAAAATATGCTTCGTACGGCAAGCGATCCATGCCGAAGTGGCGGAACGGGTAGACGCGCTGGTCTCAAAAACCAGTGGGGGAGACCCCGTGCCGGTTCGAGTCCGGCCTTCGGCACCACCATCGAGGCCCCGCGGGACGGGGCCTTTTAAGGGGCGGGCACGGAATTGCGAGCGTCCCGGGAACCGCATGGGGGCTCGCCGGTTCCTGCGCACCCGGGTGTGGGCCCGGGACAAGTCGTGTCACTGCCGGGGTTTATCATTACCTTACGTTCTCCTTGGGTGAGGGGGCGGAGTCGTAAGGCTCCGTCCCCGAGCCTCGCCGCGGAGGTCCTTCGCCTGCGTGGGACGGAATGAAAGGGGGTCGCACCGCCCTTTGACCGAGAGATACGTGCTCATCGACGGGCATAGCCTGGCCTACCGCGCTTTTTTCGCCCTTCCCGCGGAGCTGGCCACCTCCTCGGGACAGACGACCAACGCGGTCTACGGGTTCGTTTCCATGCTCATAAAGGTGATGGAGGACTTCAAGCCGGACGCGATGGCCGTAGCCTTCGACCGGGGAAGGCCGCACTTCCGCCTCGAGCGCTTCGAGGAATACAAGGCACATCGCAAGCCCATGCCGGATACCCTGCGCGAGCAGATAGACATCATCCGCGCCGTACTGGGGGCCATGGGGATAACCTACCTGGAGGAAGAGGGCTTCGAGGCCGACGATGTGCTGGCCACCCTCGCCGCAAGGCTGACGGGGGCGGACGAGATATACATCGTGACGGGGGACCGCGATGCATTACAACTGGTCGGCGACAGGGTAAGGGTGGTGGCCAACCGCCGTGGGCTCACGGACATCCTGGTTTACGACGAGCAGAAGGTGGAGGAGAGGCTGGGCGTCAAGCCGCGGCAGGTGGTGGACTACCTGGCGCTGAAGGGCGACACGTCCGACAACATCCCCGGCATCCCCGGCTTCGGCGAAAAGACCGCGGCAGCCCTCATCTCGCGGTACGGGTCCCTGGACGAGGTCTATGCGCACCTGCAGGAGATAGAGAACGCGAAGTGGCGCAGGTTGCTCGAGGAGCACCGCGAAAGCGCCTACCTCAGCCGCGAGCTCGCTTCCCTGCGCTGCGACGTCCCCCTCTCCATGCCCGACCCTTCCGCGCTGCGCCTCCGTCCGTGGGACGAGGAGGCCGTCCGCGACATCTTCTCGTCCCTCGAGTTCCGCAAGCTGTACGAGAGGCTGCAAGCGCTGCGAGAGGAGCTCTTCGGCGCGGACAATGAGGCCGTCGCGCCAGCCCCATCCGTTGCCGCGCGGGAGAGGGAGGGAGGAGAGGCGGAGGAGGTGGACTGGCGGGAGCTCCTGCGGGAAGCGGAAGTCAGGGGCGAGGTCTTCCTTTACCCGCGGCTCACGGGAGAGGGCTTTACCAGGGGCCGGATGGAGGCACTGACGCTGGCTGCCGGCGACCGCGTATGCCGCATGCGCGCGCGCTCACGGGCGGAGGACGCGGCGTTGCGCGACCTCCTGGAGAGGCTCTCGTCCCTGCGCGAGTTACGCGTGGTCTCCTACCGCGGCAAGGACTTCATGGTGCAATCACGCAAGGCCTGCGGCAGGATGCCGACTTGCGATTTCGACGTGCAGCTCGCCTCGTATCTTTTGAACCCATCGGGAGTGACGCATGACCTCGATGCCATCGCGGGCCGTTACGCGGCCTGGAGCGAGAGGCGGGCGGCGGGCGGGCAACTGGGTCTTCTCCGCGACGAGGCGGATGAAGGTAAGGAGGAGGCGGACGAGGACGTGGCCTACGCCCTGCTCCTCCCCCGCCTCGCGGAGACTCTTGCGGCGGAGATGAACCTGCGCGGACTGCTCTCCCTCTTCGAGGAGGTGGAGATGCCCCTGCAGGAGGTCCTGGCGGAGATGGAGGTATGCGGAGTGCGCCTGGACCGCGAGGTGCTGGAGGCCATGGAGGCGGAGCTGCAGGAGGAGCTGCGCGTGCTGGAAAGGCAGGCCCACGATATAGCGGGAGAGGCCTTCAACCTCAACTCGCCCCAGCAGCTCTCCCGCATCCTCTTCGAGGTCCTGGGGCTGCCTCCCGTGAAGCGCACGAAGACGGGATACGCCACGGACGTCAGCGTGCTCACGGCGCTGCGTGACAGGCACCCCCTCCCGGACCTGCTCCTTCGCCACCGGGAGCTCTCCAAGCTCCTGAACACCTACGTGAGCGCGCTTCCCAGGATGTTGGACCCGCGCACGGGAAGGCTGCATGCCTGTTTCAACCAGACGGTAACGGCCACCGGAAGGCTGTCCTCCAGCAACCCCAACCTTCAGAACATACCGGTACGCACGCCGCTGGGAAAGAGCATACGCCGGGCCTTCGTGCCCACCTCCACCGACGGGTGCATACTCGCCGCCGATTATTCGCAGATAGAGCTGAGGGTCCTCGCCCACCTCTCGGGAGACGAGAACCTGATGCGCGCCTTCAGGGAGGGCCTGGATATCCACGCCGCCACCGCCTCGGAGGTCTTCTCCATACCCCTCGACGAGGTGGACGACGAGCACCGCCGCCTGGCCAAGGTCATAAACTTCGGCATCATCTACGGGATGAGCCCTTACGGCCTGGCGGAACAGCTCGCCATCAGCGGCGAGGAGGCGGAACGTTACATAGAGGCGTACTTCCGCAGGTATCCCGCCGTACGGGGCTACCTCGACCGCACCGTGCAGGAGGCTTCGCGGCAGGGTTACGTGACCACGGTGCTAGGCCGCAGGCGCGAGATACCCGAGCTTCTGCAGGGAAACGTGCGCCTGCGCAAGCTGGGCGAGAGGCTGGCGTTCAACACCCCCATCCAGGGCAGCGCTGCGGACATCATCAAGCTGGCCATGTTGCGCGTCCACAGGCGGCTGCGCGAGGAGAGGCTGCGGTCCCGCATGGTACTCCAGGTCCACGACGAACTCATCTTCGACGTGGAGGCCGGGGAAGCCGACGTTCTCCCGGAGCTGGTGCGGGAGGAGATGGAAAACGCGTTCTCCCTGCGGGTCCCCCTGGTGGTGGAAACGGGGATGGGCGCCTCCTGGTACGAAGCCAAGTAGGCGTCGCCGCAGCCGGCGGCTCGACCGTCGGTAGCGGAGCCTTTCCCGGGCCGGGTCTCCGCCGCGGCGTATCCGCAACCCCGCACACCGCCCTACCGTCCCGGCAGGCGCTTCCAAAGAGGGTGCGAGATAAGACCACGCATGGTAAATTATGTATAGTGTGGACATGCGACGGCCTCGTGAGCGTGCGGATAGAGCGATAGGAAGCAGGGCGGGCGGAAAGGTGTGTGCGTGGCGGTAACAAGGTTGACGGGTCTGCCCGTGAGCGGGGAGAACGTCTCCGGCGGGCGGGCTCCCGGAAGCGGCGCCCTGAACGCCCTGCAGGGTTGCGCCCTGAGAGGTTTGCCCAGGTTCATAAACATGGTGGACACCCCCTATACTTGCTTTGTGATAAACGAAGCAGAGCAAGGAGGTGTCCAAATGAAGGGTTCAGTTGGAACCACTACTAGTATCTACCACACCAGGCTTCCCCATCAATGGGAGTTGGAGAGAATGATGGGCGAGGTCCTCTCCAAGGAGGCCAGAAGGAGGCTGCGCTGGATAGAGCACTTTCGCCGCTGCGGAAATGCCAGGATGACCTGCCGCCACTTCGCCATCTCCCCCACCACCTTCTACAAGTGGCTGAAGAGGTACCTGAAACGGGGCCTCAGGGGACTGGAGGACCTCCCCCGCACCCCGAAAAGGAAAAGGGTCTCGGAGATCCCCTGGCAGACGATCCAGCTCATCTGCGACTTAAGGAGAGAGCACCCCGCCTGGTCCAAGCACAAGATAGCGGTGATCCTCAAGAGGGACTACGGCATCCGCCTTTCTTCCTCCAGCGT
>JACIXC010000022.1 GCA_014360655.1 Actinomycetota bacterium
GCTCAACGAGATCCTTTGCAGATGGAATTACGTGTACAATTACGTGAGACCACACCAGAGCCTGGGTTATCTCACCCCCATGGAGTTCCTGAAGGCGTGGATGGAGGAGAGCAAGGATAGGGATGATGTGTTCACCATGTAGTGAACCAGCACACCCCTTTGCAGGCTTAAGGTATCGTGTGTTTGTCAGTGCAAAGACCTGCGCCGCCGCGCCGGCCCGGGACCGCCTGCGGCGAAGAGATCCGGGGGGTTGCATCCATGGAGGAAATGGTCAGCATAATCATCCCCGCCTACAACGAGGAGGAGGCCATCGCGGACGACATCGAGACCATCCTCGCCACCATGAAAGAGACCTCCTACCGGTGGGAGCTCATCGTGGTGAACGACGGCTCGACGGACAGGACCAGGGAGATAGTGGAGAGGTACCCCGAGGTGAGGCTGGTGAACCACCCCTATAACCTGGGTGGCGGGGCGGCGCGCAACACGGGCATCCGCCGGGCGAGGGGGGATATCGTGGTCATCGCCGACGGCGACGGCACCTACCCCCTGCAGGACATCCCCCGCCTCGTGGAAGCCCTCGAGGACTACGACATGGTGGTGGGAGCGCGCACGAAAGAAGCGGGGACCATGAAACTCCTGCGGACTCCCGCGAAGTGGTTCATACGCAAACTGGCGGAGTTCATGACCAACAGCAGGATCCCTGACCTCAACTCGGGCATGCGTGCCATGCGCAAGGAGACCTTCATGAAATTCATAGACATGCTGCCGCAGGGCCATTCCTGGGTCAGCACCATCACCCTCTCCTTCCTGAGCCGCGGCTACCTGGTGGGTTACCTTCCCATCGACTACTACCCGCGCAAGGGGAAGTCCACCTTCAAGCCCGTGAAGGATTCCATGAACTACCTCATGCTGGTCTACCGCACCGTCATCTGGTTCAACCCCCTGCGCATCTTCCTGCCCCTGGCGCTGCTGCTCCTGCTGGGAGGCGTCGGGAAGGCCGTGGCGGACATGCTCCGTTACCAACTGCACATAGCCACCTCCACGGTGGTCATCCTCATCTCCTCGCTGCAGATCTTCACCATCGGGCTGGTGGCGGACCTCATATCCAAGCGAACGGGACTCTGAGAGAGAAGTGTCCGGTCACAGCGCAGAGCATCCCCGTGGCCCCACATCAGCGCGCTACACACGCCCGGTGAAGGCGTCGCCGGGGAATCCTCCCCCTGCGGCGCCAGCGGCTCTCCCGCGCCGCACGGATGAGAAGGGGTGCGCGCCATGAGCCGGTCCGCCGGGAGGCGCGCGCCCGGCGCAGAGTCTGTGGCCCGGGGTATCGTCTCCCTGGCGGCGAGCCAGGTGGTCTTCATACTGTGCGGATACATCTTCTACGTCTACCTGGCCCGAAAGCTGGGTCCCGCGGACTACGGGCTTTTCGGCTTCGTCTTCACTGTCCTGGTCTGGCTCGAGCTCCTGACATGCGGCGCCAGGGACGTGCTCATCCGTCACCTCAACGCCTTCCCGGGATCACTGCCCCTGGTGCGACGTCCCTTCCTCCTCGCGCAGGCCTACATGTCGCTGGGCTTCACCGCCCTGGCCTATCTCGCCGCCCTGCCCCTTGCCTTTACGCATACACGCTACGGTTCCCTCTTCTTCATCGCCTTTCTCGACCTGCCCCTCATGGGCGTCTACCAGCTTTACGTGGGGTACCTGAACGCTTTCCGCCTCTACACCCGCCAGGCGGTCGCCGTCGCCGTCTACTCCGTGGCCAAGGCCGCGGGAATCATACTCTTCGTGCAGCTCGGTTACGGCGTGGGGGGAGCGCTCTTCGGGAACATATTCTCCACCATCCTCGCCTTCCTCGCCGCCTATGTCTTCTTTCTACCGGCGGGAAAGCGGGTGTATTCCGCCGGAGACGCGGGACCTCCCGCCCCGGAGGCGGGGGCGAGGCCCGCCTTGAGCACCATCGTCAGGAGCTCGTTCCTCTTCGTCCTCGTGCCCCTCTTCTACAACCTCCTCATGAGCATGGACATCTGGGTGGTGAACCTGGTGGTGGGAGGAGAGGCCGTCGGTTTTTACGTGGCCGCCTCCACCGCGGCCAAGAGTGTCTTCTTCCTGTTCTCCGCCTTCTACCTGACACTCTTCCCGGTGGCCGTCTCCTCCTTCCGCGGGGAGGATACGGGAAAGATGCAGCGGATCTTCACCCTCTCCTCCTATATCTTTTTCTGCATCGCCTTCCCCGCCTCTCTGCTCCTCTCGCTCAACGCGGGCGAGGTCACGATGCTAGTCTACGGGGCGGCCTACCAGCGCACCGGGAACATCATCAGAGTGCTTGCCCTGGCCCACTTCCTCCTCGCCCTCAACGTCTACCTGCTCTACCTCCTCTTCGCCTCCGGGCGACAGCGGCAAGCGGTGCGGGTGATCGTATTGACCATAACGCTGGGCGTTGCCGCCATATACCTGCTCACGGCCTGGAAGGGGCAGACGGGAGCGGCGTGCGGCGCCGCCCTCACCACCCTCGCCGGCACCGCCCTCTCCTACCACGACCTGCGCCGCGGAACGGGGCTTTCGTGGCCCATGAAAAGGATCTGCGGGAACGTCCTCTTATCCCTGCTCTGCTTCCTGCCCCTCGCCTTCCTGCCCAAGAGCGAGGCCAACTTCATACCCCTCTCCCTGCTCTTCTCGCTCATCTATTACCTTGCGCTAAGGCACATGGGGTTCCTTGAGGATTTCACGCGCGTTATGCGATGGGGCACGAGGGCACGGCGCTGATCGCCGCACACCACCCCTTCTCTCGCACCAGTACCCCGGCGGCCCGGCCGCCGGAAGAAGGACGGACGTACACCCACGCTGTTCGGCGAGCCGCGAAGCCCCTTGCTGTGCTATCATCATCTTGTCGCACCGCACGCGAGGCGCTGAACCCTTTCAGGCGCGCGCAAGGAAACAAGAAAGCTGGTGACACGAGGAGTTGCGGAAGGTCTGGCAAGAGAAAAGATATGTTTACCTGCTAGCCCTGCTGGTCGGCGCTTTCGCGGTCATCCATTTCGTGATCAACGTCTTCCTGGGGATACACATCGATGAGGCCTGCTGGTGGCTGCTGAGCAAGCATCTGTCCGCTGGCTATTTCTTCCACCCCCCCTTCATAGCCTTCGAACTGGCCTTCCTCGTGAAGCTCTTCGGGGACTCTCCTGCCGCCCTGCGCCTGGGGTCCCTCGTCTTCGTAAGCGCCTCGCTCCCGCTATTCTACCTCCTATGCGTGGAATTCTTCGGGGACCGGAAACGCGCCTTCTATTCCACGCTCGTCCTCTCCCTCCTTCCCATCACCAATTACTGGCTGATGATCGCCAACCAGGACGCGCCCTTCATCTTCTTCTGGCTGCTCACCGTACTGCTGGCCTGGAGGGCGATAAGCGGCGAAAGGAGGTATTACTGGTACCTTGCGGGCCTTTCCTCGGGGCTGCTCATGCTGTGCAAGCTGCAGAGCGCTCTCATCTTCCTGGGCCTCCTCCTCTTCCTGGCCACGCGCCGGGAAGGGCGCGCGTGGTTGAGGAGGAAGGAGCCCTACCTGGCCTTTCTCATCGTGATGGTCATGTTCATCCCCACCCTGGTATGGTACGCCCGGCACGATTTCCAACCCATAATCTACCAGTTGTCCAACCGCCCGGGCTTCGTCAAACACGGCCTCTTCGACTACGTCCTGAAGATAATCAAGCACGTGGGCTGGGAGATGATGGTCCTGACCCCCTTCGTCTACCTGTTGAGCATCTTCGGGGTGGTCCACCACGGCTATCTCGGCTTCAGGAAAAAGAAGGAGGCCTCCCTCTACCTCTTCTGGCTCTCCGCCACCGTGATCGTCTTCTTCACCATCACCGGCGGGCCGCCCTACTGGTCATTCCCCGGCCACATCATATCACTGCTGGCGGGCGCCGCGTCCCTGCCCGTGCTCCTGGAGAAGGCTTCTTCGCGCTTCATTGCCCGCTGGTGGAGGTTCGCGGCGGTGGTGCTGTGCATGGTCGTTCCGCTGCTGGTGAGCTCGTACGTGATCGGCTTCGCCCTCACCCGCTCCCAGCTCCACGTGGGCTGGGACGAGATCGCCGAAGAGGTGCGCCGGGTAAGGCAGGAGATGGACAGCCCCGAGGTCTACCTGGCGGGACCTTACCATTTCCTGGTAAACGGCATCGCCTATCGCCTGAAGGAAGGCGTGGACGGCTACACCCTCCTCTTCCGGGTCTACGAGACGGAGAACTTCGGCGTGGACACCACCTACGACCCCTGGGTCTACGTGGGTGACCTGGTGGGCAAGGACGTCGTCTTCGTGGACGAGGAGGACAACCCCGACGACTACTTCACCCCCTCCTCCTACTGGGAGGAGAAGCTCCCCCCCTACTTCGCGCGCGTGGAGGGTCCGGAGGTCTTCCGGGTGATGCGCGGCGGCGAGGTCTTCCGCACCTTCTACATCTTCAGGTGCTACGGGTTCAAGGGCCCCGACGGAGACATGGACAGGCGGGGCGACATCCGCGACTACCTGGAGAGGACCGGGCAGGATTAAGCCCGGCCCGCGCGGGGCGGCCGTTCAACGCGGCCGCGCCAGCACCATCGTCCAGGGGAAGGGGCTCCTGGTCTCCAGTATCTCCAGGTGTTCGGAGACCAGCCTGCGAAACCCGCCCGGCGACCAGTGGTTGATGTGGCCGGGGGTGTTTCCGAGTCTGCCGAGGTACTTTCCCCGCAGGACGTTGAGGACCCTCCATACGGGCTCCCGGGGCACGCTCAGAAGGACGTACCTGCCCGCAGTCTCCGCCAGCCTGCGCAGCCCCTCCTCGGGGCGCTCGAGGTGCTCCAGCACCTCGCAGCAGACCAGCAGGTCGCACCAGTCGAACGCCTTTTCCAGGTCGTAGATGCTCCTGACGTAGAATTCGATGCCTTTCCCTCCGTGGAGCCTCTCCGCCTCGGCGATAATGTCCGCGGAGAAATCGCACCCCTTGACTGGGGCGACTCCCAGGGAAGCGATGAAAGCGGCCAGGTGGCCCTCCCCGCACCCCACCTCAAGAATGGAGCTTACTCCTTCCGTCTTCTCACGCAGCAAGGCGGCGACGGTTTCGAGGAAGTTGTCGACCATCCTCCTGGCTATGGGGTTGGTGGTATGGTACTTGTCCTCCCGGTTCCCCGCCGGTATTCCCTCTCCGCCTCCCATGTGAGCCTTACCTCCCGTCAGCCCCGGCGCGGGCACAGGAAAATTCCCCCCGCGAGGCGGGGGGAATCACCGTTCCTTCGCAAATAGAAGCCCGGTTATTCCGGCAGCAAGATCACGTCGTCGAACCAGGCGCTTCCCGCAGCCTGCCCCACGGCGGGACCCGACACCTTCAGGCTGACCTTTGCCGAGACCGCTTCCTCCGGGGCAATGGCCTCCATGTAGAGGGGATCCCACTCCAGGCGTGCGAAGTCGTTCTTCACCGCCTGCGTGAGGGAAGTTTCCCCTATCAGCGAGCCCCATTTGTTGAGCCACTTTATACTCATGTCGAGGGTGGCCCCCTTGAGCAGCCGGGTACGGGCGAAGGCGTATAGATTGTAAGCCATACCGGCAGTGACCTTCACGGCGTCGCTCTCCCAGGAACCGCCGTTCCCGCCCGACTTGATCCTGGCGCTGCGGTTGCCGGAGTGCGAGGCCTGGTCGTAGGCGGAGTAGAGGGCGCAATCGTTTCCGGGAAGCCACCCCGCGGGCGGCGCGCCGGCCTCGCCATCCTCGAAGCCGGCGTTGGCCAGCAGTCCGGAGGGAGCTTTCTCTGAAACCTCGATGGTCAGGGTTCGGGCCGCCGTAGTCGCGAGATCCTCGAATACCAGCGCGGCGCCGTGGCGCTTATACCCCACGCCCTCCGCGAGGGGGGCGCCGTCGAGTTTCACCGTCAGCCGGGAAGCCGCGGGCCAGGCGTGTACCAGGCGCAGGGTGGTCCTGCCGCGCACGTCGTTCACGGGAATGACGTGCGGCCCGCTCGCGTTGCTCAACTGCACGGTGAGGGTCCTTCCCGCTTCCAGCGCCAGTCCCGCCTGCATGAGGTCCAGGGTGACCTCCGAGAGGTTGCGCACGCCCAGCGTCACCCCGCCCAGGTCCTCCGCCACCTTCGCGCGCGCGGCACCGGCCTCACTTCCGGCCGCCGCGTCCCTCTTGAAGCGCAGCCAGTAGGAGGCGCTCTCCGCGTCGTCGTAGGTCTTGTAGGCCACCTCGCGCGGGAAGCGTGCCCGCGTGAACTTGCGGAAGAAGGCGACGGTGGTGTAGTAGGACTCGAGGAAGCCGTGTCCCGAGTAGGCGTTGGTGGAGTACTCGGCGTAATAGGGCCCCGCCGCCGACCAGCCCTTCAGCAGGTTGTAGAGGTCCTTGCCGTTGGCGTAGGTGGAGGTCGCCGGGGAATAGGGCGCCGGAGCCTGCACCTGCGCCCACCCGGAGTTGTCATCCTTCCACTTCCACCACAGCACCACCAGGTTCTTGTAATCGTTGGGGAAGATGGAGTCGGTGGCGCCGTGCACGATGCGTATGGGCAGGTTGGCCAGGTTCTCCATGACGTAGCGGGCGCTGTTGTCGCGCATGAGGGGAGTGTCAAGCGTCGCGAGGTCCGGCTGGTCCTCCCTGTCGCTGAGCATCCTCCAGCTCTCGCATATCCTGCCGTCGTTGACGTCCGCGTAAGGCCAACCCGGCTTGTACGGGTAGTGCTCGTTGATGTAGGCGTAATCGTGCACCAGGTCGGAGGCCCCGGCCGCCGGGGATACGGCGGCGAAGAGGCCCGGGTTATGGATGCCCAGCACGTAGGCCCCCACGCCTCCCATTGAGAAGCCGCTCAGGTATACCCGGTTCTCGTCCACCGGGAACAACTCCATGGCCTGGTTGATGCAGTCCAGGATATCCCGTTCCCCGAACTCCAGGTCGTTGGTGAGCCGGAACTCGTCGAACTCGTGCACCCCCCCGTAGCTGCAGATGGAGACCTCGCCCGCCGTCGGTTCGTCCGGCAGGAAGCGCCCGCTGCCGTAAGGCGTGCTCATCTTCGGCTCCTGTATGCTCACGATGTAGTCGTTGATGAAGAGCTGAACGTTGCCGGCGCGCAGGGAGATCTTCACGGTGGTCCAGGGGCTGTCGGAGGCCAGGTTGGCCGTGTTGAGCTCCGACTTGTGGAGCTGGATCCACTCGCCGCCTCTCACCCGGTAGAGGCGCACGTATTTCCTGACACCCGAGGACGTGTTCTCGTTGCTCAGATCGAGGTGGTAGAAATCGCCCTCTCCCGCGCGGCGGAAGTTGACGCCCGCCGCGCTCACCGGGGAGGTGCGCGAGACCTCCATGAGACGCAGCCTTATGTCCCCGTTGGTGGTCCAGGAACCGCTCCTTACCATTTCCTTCCAGCTCGCGGAGGCGTCTTGCTGCGTGCATACCCCACCGGAGGCGCTCCATTTACCGCTGACCGTATTCCACCCCGCCAGGGTCGAGAAGTCGTCGATGATGCGGGGGATCTTGTTGGTCCCGGAATCCTTCGCCAACCCGTCCATGTAGTAGCCGCTGAGATGCCTCCCCCAGGGCTCGATGACGATCCACTTGTTCTTGTTGGCGATGTCCTTCTGCGTGTTGGAGAATGAATTGAGCGAGTTGTTGCAGAGGAACGGGTAACCGCCCAGGGCATGCAGGTCTATCCACAGGGGGTAACTGAGCGATGGGTCGTAGCCGGACGGCAGGTAGATGTTGCAGGGGAGGTTCTGCCCGTCCGCCGTGGATATGAAATCGTAGCGCACCACCGTCCCCGCCTTGGGCGTCCCGAAGGGCGGGTCGGCGCACCCGGTGGAGAACGGGGCGACCACGCACACCAGCGCGGCAACGAGGATAAAAATAAAAAAGCGTGCTCTTCTTCTCACCAATCACACCCCCATGAGCAAGTTGTTTCCATGGCGTTTTGCTTCCATATATCCTTCTACCGGCAATTCCCTATTCCAAGGAAAAAATATACTTTTTACGGGAAAATGTCAACTTCCGTCCTCTCCTCTATCAGGAAAAACGCCGTCCCCTGCGGAGAGCGGAAACGTGCGCTCACCGTTTACGGCGCCCCCCGGACAGGGACCCATCCTCCGCCTGTGGCGGGAGGAGGGGTCGCCGCGCGGGGGCAAGCGTCGCACGGTGACCCGGGAAGCGGCATGACGCGGCAAATAAAACGGAAAACGGCATATATTGTCAAAAGCCGCGGCTTTGTATAAAATATTTACGCTTTTCCATGAATAACGAAGGTTTCGAGCGTCCACGTACAAGAAGGCGACGATCAGGGATGGTCGTCGTCTGGCGCATAAAGGCGGGGAGATGAAAGCTCTCATCCTGAGCTGGGAATACCCACCTCGCATCGTCGGCGGCCTGGGAACCCACGTGCACCAACTGGCGGTCAATCTCGCCCGCCTGGGAGTGAACGTGCACGTGGTCACCAAGGACTCGCCGGGCTCCCCAGATTACGAGGAAGCCGAGGGCGTGCAGATCCACCGCGTTCCGCTCTACCCGCCGCAGATACCACAGGACGACTGGGTATCCTGGACGCTGCAGTTCAACGTGGCCCTGCTGGAAAGGGCGGTGCCCCTCATCAACGAGAGGATCGGCAAGGTGCACGTGCTGCACGCACACGACTGGCTGGTGGCCCACGCGGCCATAGCCCTCAAACACGCCTACCGCATCCCGCTGGTGGCCACCATACACGCCACGGAGTACGGACGCCACCAGGGCAACCTCCCCGGCCCCATGCAGAAGATCATCCACCAGATCGAGTGGTGGCTCACCTTCGAGAGCGTGCGCACCATATGCTGCAGCAACTACATGCGCGACGAGGTGGTGCGCATCTTCGAGCTCCCACCGGACAAGGTGACGGTCATCCCCAACGGGATCGAATACGACCTCTTCGCGGTGGACGCGGAGCGCGAGATGATACGCCGCCAGTTCATCCATCCCGACCGGAGAATGGTCTTCTTCGTGGGGCGGCTGGTGTACGAGAAGGGGGTGCAGACGGTCATCGAGGCCATGCCCAAGGTGCTCGAGGAGGTGCCCGACCTGCGCTTCCTGGTGGCCGGCACGGGACCCCACGCGCGCGCCCTGCAGGCCATGATCGAGGAGTTCGGGCTGGGTGAGAAGATAAGGCTGCTGGGCTTCGTGGATACCGACGTGCTGGTCAAGTTCTACAAGTGTGCCGACCTCACCGTGGTACCCAGCCTCTACGAGCCCTTCGGCATGGTGGTGCTGGAGGCCATGGTGGCGGGTTGCCCGGTGATCGTTGCAGATACCGGGGGGCTCAAGGAGATCGTCATTCACGAGGAAACGGGGCTCTGTTTCCAGCCCGGCGACCCGCAGTCGCTGGCCCAGGCCATGATCAGGGTGCTGAAGGACGAGGGGCTGGCGCAGAAGCTCACCGGCGACGCGCGGAAATTCATCGGTGAGAAGTACAACTGGGGACGCATCGCACGACACACCATGGCTATATACGAAAGGTCCGTGCGGGAATACGAGTACCGGCCCCGTGCCCTGCACGTATGCCCTCCCCTGCCGGAACGAGCGCAAGGGTAGCTGACCCTCCGCGGCGCCGCAACCCGTCGCCTGAAGAAAGACGCGTGAGGCCATGGACCAGGAGCTGAAGAAGAGCCTCGACCGCATTTTCCACCCCTCATCCGTCGCCATCGCGGGCGTATCCGAGCGCAGGGACAGTCCGGGGACCCTCTTCCTTCGTTCCCTGCTGGACATGGGGTTCCCCGGCGACCTCCACCCGGTGAACCCCCGCTACGCCGAGATCATGGGCATGCGCTGCTACCCGGACATCACCTCCCTGCCGCGCGTGCCGGACCTGGCCATACTGAGCGTGCCGCCGGAGGCCGTCCCTCCCCTGGTGCGCGAATGCGCCGCCGCAGGGGTGGGAGGGTGCGTGATCAACACTGCCGGTTTCTCCGAGAGCGGCCGTCCCGAGGGGAGGAGGCTCGAGGAGGAGATACGGCAGGCGAAAGAGGGCAGCGCCCTGCGGCTGGTGGGGCCGAACTGCATGGGGATATACTCCTCCCGCGGTCGCGTGGCTCTCTTCGCGGGCATGTTCCCCGTCACGGGCCGTGCCGGCATGATATCGCAGAGCGGCTCCATCTCCAGCATAAGCTTCCTTACGGGGATGGAGAGGGGCATACTCTTCGACAAGATCGTCTCCAGCGGCAACGAGCTCGACCTCAACTGTTCCGATTTCCTGGCCTACCTCGCCGAGGACGCCTCCGTGGAGATCATCATGGCCTACCTTGAGGAGGTGCGCGAGGCGAGGCGCTTCCTCGCCGTCGCCGCAAGCCTGCGGGGGAGAAAACCCCTCCTGGTGTTCAAGGGCGGCCTCACCCCGGCCGGCAACAGGGCCGCCGCCAGCCACACCGCCGCGCTGGGGGGAAACGCGGAGATCCTGGAGGGAGCAGCGCGACAGGCAGGGATCATCCTGGTGGAGGACCTGGGACAGATGCTCGACATCGCCGCCGCCCTCTACCACCTGCCCCCGCCACGCGGACGCCGGGTGGCCATCGTCAGCTCGCCGGGCGGCCTGGGGGTCAACTCCGCCGACGCGGTGGAGAGGGCCGGCCTCCAGACCGCCGTGCTCTCCGCGCAGACCGTCGCCGAACTCTCCTCCTTCCTTCCCGGCGAGGGCACCAGTTTCTCCAACCCGGTCGACCTCGGGTTCGGTGCCGTGGTTCCCGGCAATTACCGGCGCGTACTCGAGATCCTGGACCGCGACCCCGGCGTGGACATCATCCTCGCGGTGGGCAGCGCCCCGGCTTCGCGCGACGGCGACATCGGGCTGCTCAAGAGCATCACGGACGAGGTGCTCGAGGCGCGGCAGCGCATGGATACTCCCGTCGTCGTGGTGCTCTTTCCCAGCGCCTTCGCGGCCCCCCACGCGGCGAGGCTGCACGCCGCCGCGGTGCCCGCCTACCTGACCCCCACGGCCGCCTGCCTCTCCCTCCGCCGCTACGTGGACTTCCACCGCGCCGCTGGACGTACGTGAGACCGGGGCCGGCAGCCAGGACCTCAACTCGGCGAGCATGTCTTCCCGCCGTTGCTCGCGCTGAAGGACGTACGTGAGACCGGGGCCGGCAGCCAGGACCTCAATGCAGGGATTCCCGCAGCTTCCGGGCTGCCTCCTCCGGGTCCACCACGTTGATGTGCATGCCGCTGGCCATCTCGAACCCGGCCACCACCGCCAGGCGGGGCACCAGCTCCAGGTGGTAGTGGTAGTAATGGTAATCCTTGCCATCACAGGGCGCGGCATGCAACCAGAGGTTGTAGGGAGGATCGCCGAGGGCATGGGCCAGCGCCGCGAGGGTGCGCGTGAGGATGTCGGCCATCGCCCGCAGTTCGCCGTCGCGCGCTCTCCCGAAGTCGGGTTCGTGGCGGCGGGGGACGAACCATGTCTCGTAGGGGAGACGCGAGGCGAAGGGCGCCAGGGCCGTCCAGCCGCCGTTCTCCAGGACGACGCGTCCCCCGCGGCGGGCTTCCTCCCGCTCCGCGCAGAGGGGGCAGCCGCGGTCGTGATGTCCGCGCGCGTTGCGCAACTCGTCCCGCACGGCGCGGGGCACCAGCGGCAGGGCGAAGGCCTGCGTGTGGGGATGCGCGAGCGAGGCGCCAGCCTCGCGACCATGGTTGACGATGAAGATGACCTGCTTCACGCCGGCAAGGGCGCACAGGGCTCGGTAGCGGAGCCGGTAGGCGTGCATGAGCCGCAACGCGTCGTCCGGTCCCATGCGCGAGAGGGGCAGGTCGTGCACGGGCGTGTGGATTATGACCTCGTGACGTCCCCGCGCCGTGCGCCCGCCCCTGCCGCTGGCGCTTGGCGGGAAGCCCTCTCCCTCTTCCCCCTCCAGCGCGGGGTAGAGGTTGGGGATCACGCGGATCTTCCATCCCGGGGTATCGGGCACCCCGCCCTCCCTCCCCTCCGCCCACACCTCCGGTGGGGTGAGGGCCTCGTTGCCGGGGCAGAAAGGGCAGGGGGAGGCGGCACCGCTCGCTCCCCTTTCGACCCCCGCGGGCGCTGCGCCCTCCCCCGCCATGCCCCCCGGCCGCCGGGAACGGGACGGGGCGAGTATGGTCCACCAGCCGCCGAGGGGGTCCCGCCTCAACTGCGGGTGAGAAGAGCCGCATGGACGGCGTTCAGGGTGATCTACCAAGCGATTCCCCACGCGACACCTTCCTTTCAGGCGGGATGCCTCAACGCCGCGGCGTCACGCCTCCTTATCCCCTTGCCCCGCGGCGCGGGCCTTCGCGTCCTCTCGCGCTCCCCGCAGGCTTCCGCCCATGGAAGCCAGGGGAGGGGCTCCCTCACGGGACGCTCTCCGCCGCCCCTCCCTCTTCCCCCTCCCCCTTCTCGGCATAAGGACGGGGCCGCCAGGCGATCACCCGTGCCGGCACACCGCCCACCACCGCGTAGGGAGGCACGTCACGGTTCACCAGGCTCAGGGCCCCGATCACGGACCCCTTACCCACCGTGACCCCGCGCAGGATGCAGGCCTTCGCGCCGATCCACGTGTCCCCCTCGAGGCGTATCACGTCCTTGGTGATGCCCTGGGAGCGTATGGGGATGACGGGGTCCCAGTAGTTGTGGTCGAAGTCCACGACGTAGACCGAGTCGGCGAAAAGGCAGTTGGGCCCGATATATATCCCCGTGTAGCAGTTTATGGTGTTGTCGCTCCCGAAGATGGTGTGGTCCCCTATGTGCAGCTCGCCCTCGTGGCACCTGATGGCGTTGTTCCTCCCTATCCAGACCCACCGCCCGATGCTCATGCGCCCCCCCTTCCGCAACACCACCTCGTAACGCCTGGGCAGGAAGAAGAAGCCGTTCGTCTTCACGCGGGGATGCAGCACCTTGAAGCGCAGGAAACGATAGAGGAAGACCCAGTAACGCGGGGTGTACATGCGCCTCTCGACGATGAAGCGGATGTTGCGCTTCAGCCAGCGAAGACCTCGCGGCCTTACCGCTTCACCGGGATCCCGCTCCCCTTCTGCCGCGGGCACACGCGACGTCCCCACCGTTTCGCTTTCCTTGCTCATGAAGTCCTCCGCGGCTCCGGGACGACGTGCCGCGCCCCCTCCCGTCACTTCCTCAGGCAGAGGATGAGGTTGTAGAACCACTCCCGGGGCAGGTACCGGTAGAGCTTCTCGTCCCAGGAGCGCACACGCTTGTACGTGTTGTAGGCCCCCCAGCGCCAGCGGTCGCTGATGTTCTCCTCGCTGACGCTGTTCTCCACCGTGCGGAATATCCATCCTATGAAGCTGGAGAGCAGCTCCTCGCTCTCGAAGCGCGCCTCCCGGAACCCCGCCTCCCGCGCCATCTCGCATAATTCCCGTGGATGGAAGGTGTGGATATCGACCATGAACTCCAGCTCCTGCAGCTCGTGGTCATCCTGCGAGTCGCCGGCATGGTAATCCCTCAGCTTCACCCTTTTCTTCCCCAGCCTTCCTCCCAGGCGCGCATACCATTTTATACCATGGTTGGCGAGCTCCTTGGCCACCCTGGCCAGGCGGTGCCCGGCGACGGTGGGCTCCCCCGCCACGATGCAGCGGCCTCCCGGCTTGAGGACCCTGTGTATCTCCCGCAGGGAGGCGCGCAGGTCGGGAAGGTGATGGAGGACCGCGTGCCCTATGACCAGGTCGAAAAAGTCGTCCTCGTAGGGAAGGCGTTCCGCATCGGCACGCTGCAGGTGCACCTTTATCCCCAGGCGCTCCGCGTTATCGCGGCAGACGTCCAGCATGCCCTGGGAGATGTCGCAGCCCCAGGCCTCCTCCAGCACTCCCGCCAGGCCCAGGTTCAGCATGGCGTAGCCGGTGCCGCAACCTATCTCCATAACCCTGACGCCGCGCGGAAACGGCTCACCGAGCCCCAGCTCGAACTTGGAAAGGACGAAGCCGGCCATGTCCTCGTCGAAGCGTATGGCCCACTTCTGGTCGTACTCACGGCTGGTCTCGTCGTGAAATACTATGTTGGCTTCCTTTACATCCATAGGAATGATTATATGTATGGCATCTTGCCGGGACAACCTGCGTGAAAAGTCCGCGCAGGATCCGTGCCGCGGGGAGCGTGCGAGGGAGAGGGAACGAGGGGGCGCCGCCGCGCTCCCGCATCGTGGAACGAGGGGGGCGCAGCCGCGCTCCCGCATTGCACTCCCGCATTATAACTCCCGCATTATAGAATGAACGGGAGAAAAGGAGAGGAGGATGTCTTGCGAGAGATGAAGCGGGGAGGGGAAGGCCTCTACCTGCGACGCTGGTGGGCGCCCGGGGACGTGGTGATAGTCCTGGGAGTGGTGGCCCTGAGCGTTTTCCTCATCCTCCAGAGCGTGGCCGGGGCCGGCGGCAGCGGCCTGGAGGCGCGGGTGAGCGCCAACGGTAAGGAGGTGGCGCGCGTCTCGTTGCGGGAAGGCGACCGCTCCCTGACCGTCGAGGGATTCCAGGGAAGGAGCACCCTGGAGGTGCGGGGAGGGCGGGTGCGCATGGTGGATTCCGCTTGTCCGGACAAACTCTGCGTTCACACCGGCTGGATATCCCGTCCCGGAGAGAGCATCGTCTGCCTCCCCAACCGCGTGGTCATCGAGATAGAGGGCGGAGAAGGAGAGCCGGATGTGGTCAACCGCTGACCGCGTGCGCAGGGTCCCCATCCCCCCCGGCGACCGCCGCGCCTACCTGGTAAGCCGCCTGGGTCTGCTGGTGGCGCTGGGCCTGGTGCTGCAGATCCTGGAGGGCATGCTCCCGCCCGTGCTTCCCCTTCCCGGCGCCAAGCTGGGGCTGGCCAACCTGGCCACCATCATCGCCCTGGTCAGCATGGGTACCTGGGAGGCCCTGGTGGTCAACGTGCTGCGCTGCCTCCTGGGCGGGCTCCTCAGGGGAAGCTTCATCGGCCTGACCCTCAGCCTCGCCGCCGGCACCGCCGCGACCCTGGTGATGGCGGCCGTCCGCGCCTCGAGGCTTCCGGGGGTATCCCTCACGGGGATGAGCGTCGCCGGCGCGGTGACCCACAACGCCGCCCAGCTGGGAGTGGCCGTCTGGCTTGTCGGTTTCCCGGGGCTGCGCCATTACCTGCCCTACCTCCTGCTCATCGCCGTCCCCACCGGATTCGTCATAGGCATCGTCGCCCGCCGGCTCCTCCTCGCCCTGTCCGGGGGCCTCGCGGCTGCAAGGGACCGGTCCCCGTCGCATTCTCCGTCGCATATATGGGATAATATTCCAGATAGCGAGCGGCCCGGCGGAGAACCCGCGCTCCGAGTAAGCGGCGCGAGGGAGCGGGAGGCCGCGGCAGTCGGGAAGGCCGCGGCGGCGCCGGAGCGGGCGCCCGCGCGCCGCGGAGTTGCCGTTCTCTTCGAGGGGGTCTCTCTGAGCTACCCCGGGCGTGAAGGCTCCTTCGCACTGCGGGACGTCGACCTTTCCGTGGGGGAAGGCGAGTTCGTGGCCGTGACGGGACCCAACGGCTCCGGGAAGTCCACCCTCTGCCGCCTGGTCAACGGGCTCCTGCTCCCCACGGAGGGAAGGGTCACCGTGCACGGCCTGGATACTTCCCTCCCCGCCGACCTTACCGCCATCCGCGCCAGCGTGGGCATGATCATGCAGGACCCCGACCACCAGATCGTCGCCTCCACGGTGGAGGAAGACGTGGCCTTCGGGCCGGAGAACCTGGGCCTTCCCCGGGAGGAGATAGCCGTCCGGGTGGAGGAGGCCCTGCGCCTCGCCGGCCTCGCCGCAATGCGTCGCCGCCAGTCCCACCTTCTCTCCCTGGGGGAGAAGAAGCGCCTCGCGCTGGCGGGAGCGCTGGCCATGCGTCCCCGCCTCCTCCTCTGCGACGAGTGCACGGAGATGCTCGACGCCCCCGGCCGCGAGGAACTGCTCTTGACCCTGCTCCGCCTGCGGGAGGAGCACGGCCTGACCCTGCTCTTCGTCACGCACCGCCCCGACGAGATGCTCCTCGCCGACCGCCTCCTGCTGCTGGAAGGAGGTAGGATCACCTACGACGGCACGCCGCGGGCGTTTTTCCAGGAAAAGGAAATCCTCGAGCGTTGCCGCCTGCGCCCGCCGCAGCTCCTGCTCCTGGCCAGGGAACTGGAGGAGCGGGGACTGCGCGTCTCCCCTTGCCCGTCCGGGGTCCCCGAGCTGGTGGAGGAGATATGTGCCTCACCCTGAAGGACGTGCGTTTCACCTACCTGCCCGGGACCCCCATGGCCAGGGAGGTGCTGCGCGGCGTGGACCTTGAGGTGCGCGAGGGCGAGGTGCTCTGCCTCATGGGCCGCACGGGGGCCGGGAAATCCACCCTGCTCCAGGTGGCCTCGGGACTCCTCGCCCCCTCGGGGGGGCGCATCCTCCTGGACGGAAGGCGTACGGACTCCTCCCGCAGGCCACGGCAGGCCCTGCGCGGCGCGGTCGGCGCGCTCCTGCAGTCTCCGTCCTCGCAGCTCTTCGCCGAGACGGTGGAAAGGGACGTCTCCTTCGGCCTGCGGGACCTCTCCCTCTCCCCTTCCGAGACGAGGGCGAGGGCACATGAAGCCCTGCGCCTGGTGGGGCTGGACCCCGCCGCCTACGCCGGCCTCTCTCCCTTTGCCCTCAGCGAGGGGGAGATGCGGCGCGTGGCCCTGGCCGGCGTGCTGGTCACGCGCCCCCGTTTTCTGCTCCTGGACGAACCGTTCAGCGGCCTGGACGGCCAGGGGAGGGAGGGTCTCGCGACGATACTCTCCTCCCTGCGCCGTGAGGGCACGGGGATCCTCATGGCGACGCATGACTGGGAGGAGGTGACGCAGCTCGCAGACCGCGTGGCGGTGCTCACAGAAGGACGCATCGCCATGTGCGGGGCTAGGGATACGGTCGTCGCGGACGTGGAGGGCCTGGTCCGGGCGGGGCTGCGCCCCCCTCCCCTGGCGGAGGTGTTTCACGAGCTGAGGGCCAGGGGCTTTGCCCTCCCCGGCGTCGTCCTCGACGCGCGGGAAGCGGCGCAGGCCATCATCTCGTGCCGGCAGGCCGCGGGGGGGAGGGAAAGATGAAGGGGCTTCATCGCATCCGCCTGGGGCAGCATTACGCCGTCCCCTCTCCCGTGCACCGCCTGGACGCCCGCAGCAAGCTCCTCTGCGCCCTGGCCCTCCTGGTGGGCGCCTTCGCCATCCGCGGAGCCGCGGGGATCCTGGTGCTCGCCTTCTTCTCCCTCCTCGTCATCTACCTGGCCAAGCTCCCTCCCCGGCAGGTACTTGCGGGGTTGCGCTCGGTCCTCGTACTCCTCGTCATCACCGCCCTTGTCCAGCTGCTCTTCTCTCCCGGCCGGGTGTTGTGGCGATGGGGGCCGTTCTCCATAACCAACACGGGCGTGGAGAACGGCGTGGTCTTCACCATGCGCCTGGCGCTTGCCGTCATTCTGCTGGTCATCCTGACCATGACCACCGGGCCGGTGGAGCTCCTGGGAGGCATGGAGTACTTCCTCTCGCCGCTGGGAAAGCTGGGTTTCCCGGTGCGGGAAACGGCCATGATACTGGCGACCGCCTTCCGCTTCCTCCCCGTCATGCTGGGACGTGCCGGGGAGATAGCGAAGGCGCAGGAGGCGCGGGGGGCCGACTTCTCCAGCGGCAATCCCCTGCGGCGTGCGCGGTCCCTGCTCCCCCTCTTCATCCCCCTCTTCAACAGCTGCTTCCGCGACGCGGAGGAACTGGGAGCCGCCATGGCGGCCCGCGGCTACCGCGGCGGGGCGGGACGCACCTCCCACCGTACCGCCCGGCCCGGCCTGCCGGACGCTGTCGCGCTCATCATCGTGGGCGCAGTGTTGGCCCTCGCCTCCCTGGTGCCGGCCTGACCCCTTCCGATAGCTTCCCGGACGCCCCGGGACGGGGCCTGCGGATTCCTCACGCCATCAGCCCAGCGCCTGGACTAGGAAGTCCTCCCACGCCACCTGGGCCATGAAATGGTCGTTGAAGTCCTTGATCATCACGTACATCCAGTAGAGTCCGTAGATGCCGCAGGTGACGATGGAGAGCAGGAGGAAGGTCACGAACTCGCGCCGGGGCACCGAGGGCACGGCCTGCGCCGCCTGCGACGAGAGCCCCAGCTTGGCCAGCGCGCTGCTCATGAGGGTGAAGAAGTACGCCTCCGCCTGGTCGTGCTGCACGTAATCCTGCATGAGCAGGTAGTAGAGTATGAAGGTCCCGATGCCGGTCAAGGCGCAGATGAGGAGCCATATGGCCGCCCCCCTCTCCGTGGCCATGGCGTTCATCTGCATGCGCACCGCGGGCGCTTTTCTAAACGCGCCATGCGGCGAAACTCTCCGTGGCCATGGCGTTCATCTGCATGCGCACCTGCTCCAGCTGCGCCAGCTCCGGCGCGATCAGGTCCTCCCTGCCCCTTGCCTTCTCCCGCAGGGTGGCGATGGCGGAATCGACCACTCCCGCCATGCGCCGAAAATGCTCGTCCCTCCTCTGCACCAGCTTGTAGATGATGTAAAAGCCGTAGATACCGCAGGTGACGAGGGAGAGCAGTATGGCCATGCCGGGGTCGGTCATGAAGTCGGTGCTGGCGCGGGCGCCCACGTGGTAGGAGAGCGCGGATGCGCCCTGCGCGGGTTGCTGGTAACCTTCCATACTCTTCCTCCTTTCCCACTCCCGGAGTCGGGCCGGGATCCTATATGTTCACCCCAAAGAGCAGCAACCTGCCCACCCAGGCCGCTGCCAGAAAGGCCAGGGTAGCCCAGCCCCATCTCTTCCAGGCGCCCTCCCGCGGCCTGGGGAGGATGCGGCGCCCCGTTATCCTCTCCGCCGAAAGAATCGAGGTGATGAGAAGCAACAGGCCGAAAAGCGGTGGACCCAGCAGGTGCAGCCGGAACGCCTCCGCCAGGCGTCCGTGGGCGGTGGCGGCGAGGCTGCGCGTCATGCCGCAGAGCAGGCAGGGCAGCCCGGTCAGGCGGTGGAAGAGGCATCCCGGGGTCACGCGTTCCAGGAAGCCCTCGAGGTAAGTATAGAGATAGGACCCGCCCAGGACCAGCAGCCCGCCGCACAGCAGCTGCGTCTCCGCGGAAACGCCCTTGAGCCGGGATAGCGGTGGCGACACGGCAAACTTTTCCCCTGCGGTAACCCCGGGAACATCCCGCTGCATCTCCATGAAGGCCCACCATCCTCCTAGCCGTCACCCGCCGACTTCGCCCGTCAACCCCGTCCACGCGATACGCTCGCACTTTCGGGATCCCCCCACCAGATGATACCATCATAAGGCTTTTTCCACCTGCCCGGCTCCAGTCAAGACAGCGGGCGTTTATTCCGAATCTTATAGCGTGATAAGTGCATCCGGGTGCAGCGGAGCGGGGAATGAGAACGAAGGAGAGGTACGCGAGTCGGGAGGAAGGCTTTACCATCGTGGAGCTGATGATGGTGCTCCTCGTCATCGGCATCCTGGTGGGCATCGCCGTCGCCTCCTACTCCTTTTCCGTTTCGACGAGCAAGGAAACGGCGTGCCGGGCCAACCTGAGAGTCGTCCGTGAGGGGATAGCCGCCTACTACGCCAAGAACGGCCGCAACCCCGCGACCCTTTACGAACTGGTGCCGGATTATATCGATCGCGGCTTTACCTTCCGCTGCCCCTATTCGCTTGAGGAATATTCATACGACCCCGCAAGCGGAAGCGTCTCCTGCCCGTATCACGCTAACCTTTGAGGTACCGGAGGGGAGTTGACATGAGGTACGCGAAGTTCGAGCGCCTGGTGCTCCTGGTCATCACCGTGGCCGTGGTGATCATGGCCATCTCCATGGTCGTGCAGCGGACGGACGGGGTGGAGGTTTTCGGGCACCTGCTCATGCTGGTCGTCATCGTCTGCAGCCTGTACGGAGGCAGGAGGGGAGCTCTTTTCGGCTTCCTCGCCTGCCTCGCGGCCTATACCGCCGTGCGCCTGCTGTTGCGAGGAGACTGCAGCGCCGGCGCGGCCGTCCAGCTCATACTGGTGAAGCTGGCGGTCTACGGCGCGCTGGCCCTCCTCTGCCATCACATGCGTGCCCAGTTCCGCTACTTCTTCGTGAAGATGGAGAGGCAGGACCTGGTGGACGACGAGACCCAGCTCGGAAACGCCCGTTTCCTCATCCAGGAGCTGACCAACCGCATCAACGAGTACGAGAGGTACGAGAAGCCCTTCTCGCTGGTCTGCTTCGCCGTGGACGAAGGATTCGTCTCCGCCATGAAGGCCAAGAGGGTGAGCGTGCTGCGGGACCTGGCCACCAACGTGCTCAAATCCGATACGCGCGCCGTGGACGAGCTGGCGCGGGAGGGGAACCGTCTCATCGCCATCCTGCCCAACGTCGGGATGGAGGGAGCCCAGGCCTGTGCCAGGCGACTCTCTGAAAAGGTGCGCGCTTACCTCTCTCAGGCAGGAGAGGGTGACGGGCAGAAGGGTCTGGTGGTGTCCGTTCTCGCCTACCCCGAGGCGCGGGAAGAGATCGACGGCCTGCTCGCACGCCTGCGGGAAGGCGAGGAACCGACAGGATAATCGCCCGGCCTCGCCTTCCCGCAAAAACGTGTGCCATGCCGGCGGAGGCTCTCCATCAAAGAACCCCTCCCCGGTAACCCCCTGCCTTTCCTCCGCTCTCGGCCTTGCCCAGCACCGCAAGCACCACGGGTGAGAATCCCCGCCGCCCCGCCAGGAAAGCGCCCAACCAAAACCCCGCGAGGCCGGCGATCACCGCCGCGATAACGGCGGCTCCCTGGTAATCTCCCCCACCCGCCAGGGCGAAGGAGAGCGCCACCAAGCCGAAAGCGCCGGCCATGCAAGCCAGGGGCAGGCCGAACAGGATAAGGTAGGAGAGTATGAGGCGGCGCGGGGGTAACCGCAAGAGTACTTCGTCCCCCACCTCGGCCCCCGCATCGTCGCGGGCCCTGAACTCCATGACGTGCTCGCCGCGGCGGGACAGCAGCCCGCATCCCCCGCACTGCGCGCAGTTCACCCGCGCCACGTGCACCAGGACGCAGCGCCCTTCTCTCTCCACGACCATGCCCCTGCACTCCATGATCACAGTATAGGCGCTCGACGCGCCACGGGCACCTGCAAGCCGACTTCTTCTCGTTTTTCGCGCATGAGCGAAGCGCCGGCCGGCGGGGCGAGCTCCGCCCCATCCTCCACGAGGCCGAACCGCAAACCGCTCCGCGCCCGGAAGGGCCCGCCTCCCGGTTCCTTCCATGGACCGGAGAGGACTCCCATGCGGGTAAAACGCGTGGGAGCGACGTTTTCCGTGTCACGTTTTCCAACAGGGAAGCGAACAAAAGGGGGGTGGACAACAAGCGGTTCAAGGTTTAAATTACAATCTGGTTTTTGTTTATCAAAGCACGGTGGAAGTACACGTCAATGGAAAAAACGACAACGGTGGCGGGGAGAAAGATCCCGAGGTTCCTCCCCAGGGTTAGAGGCGGCGTACATCCCCCCGACAACAAACAGGCCACAGCCGACAAGCCCATCCGCAAGATGGGCGCTCCCGAACTCGTGGTCCTGCCCTTGCGACAGCACCTGGGGGCTCCCTGCTCACCCACGGTGGGCAAGGGAGACCGGGTCCTGGTGGGCACCGTGGTCGGCGACAGCGAGGCCTTCGTCTCCGCCCCCGTGCACTCCAGCGTGTCGGGCGCGGTGCGGAACATCGCGCCCCATCCCCACCCGGCGGGGGGTGAGGTCCTCTCCATCTTCATCGAGAACGACGGCGAGGGCGCCCTCGACCCCGGGCTTTCCCCCCTCGACTGGAAAAACATGGATGAGAACGGAATACGGCGAGCCGTGCGCGCGGCCGGCATGGTGGGCCTGGGCGGAGCCGCTTTCCCGACCCACGTCAAGCTCAGCCCTCCCGGCCAGTACCCCATAGACACGGTCATCCTCAACGGCGCGGAGTGCGAGCCCTTCCTGACCTCCGATTACCGTCTCATGCTCGAGTGCGCAGAGGAGATAGTGGAGGGCATGCGCATCATCATGAAGGCGGTGGGTGCACGCAGGGGGATCGTCGCCGTGGAGGACAACAAGCCCCAGGCGTTGCGCGTCATGGCGGAAACCATCCGCGATCCCGCCATCGAGCTGCGTTCCCTGCATACCCGCTATCCTCAGGGAGCCGAGAAGGTGCTCATCACCACGCTCCTGGGACGCGAGGTGCCGTCCGGGGGGCTTCCCATGCACGTGGGGGTGGTGGTGAACAACGTCGGCACGGCACAGGCCATCGCCCGCTACTTCCGCACCGGCCTGCCACTGGTGGAACGGGTGGTCACCGTCACCGGCTCCGTGGTGAGGGAACCGGCCAACCTCCTGGTCCCCCTGGGGAGCAGCTTCGCGGCCGTGGTGGAGTCCTGCGGAGGTTTCACCGAGCCCCCGGCCAAGGTCATCATGGGAGGGCCCATGATGGGGCTGGCCCAGTATACCCTTGACGTCCCGGTGATCAAGGGGACGTCGGGCATACTCTTCCTCTCCTCCGCGGAGGCGGGATACGAGATACCGAGGGAACCGGTATGCATCCGCTGCGGTCGCTGCGTGCAGGCCTGCCCCATGAACCTCATCCCCACCTACCTTGCGGCGTACGCCCATCGCGAGAAATGGGCAGACCTGGAGAGGCTGCACGTGAACGACTGTATAGAGTGCGGGTGCTGCACCTACACCTGTCCCACCAGGAACCCCATCGTGCAACTCATCAAGGCGGGGAAGGCGGAGCTGGCGCGCAGGAAGGCGCTCGTGGAGAAACGCCGGGCGGATAAAGCCGCCGCGGATGCCGACGGGGGAGGCGGGAATGGAAGCCGGTAGGTTCATAGTCTCCACGTCCCCCCACATCAGGGACCCCATTACCACGCGCAGGATCATGTGCCACGTCATCGCTGCCCTGGCGCCGGTCACCGTCTACGCCGTGGTCATCCACGGCATCCACGCCTTCTACGTGCTGGTCTCGTCCATCGCGGGTGCGATGCTGGGCGAACTTGCCGTGCAGAAGGGGAGAAAGCTGCCGGTAACCCTCGACGACTGCAGCGCCCTGCTCACCGGGTTGCTCCTGGCCCTCACCCTGCCCCCGCAGCTTCACTGGTGGATCGCCCTGATCGCCGGCCTGGTGGCCACCGTGCTGGGCAAGCAGATGTTCGGCGGCCTGGGCCACAACCTCTTCAACCCGGCGCTGGTGGGGAGGGCGGTGGCCTTCGTCTCCTGGGCCTCCTACATGAACGCCGGCTACGCCAAGTCCGCCTCCATCGCTATCGCCAACACCTCCACCCACAAGCTCATCGAGAAGGCGGTGGACGTGGCCAGCGGGGCTTCCCCCCTGGCGGCGATGAAGATAATATACGATCCCTCGACGAGTCCCATCGGCCCCGGCGGCGTCCCCCACGGGATACAGGCATCCACCTACTATAAGCCGCTCTTCCTCGCCAATCCCTGGGGATGCCTGGGAGAGGTCTCGGCGCTGCTGCTCATCCTGGGAGGGGTATACCTGGTGGCCGTGCGCATCATCGACTGGAAGATCCCGGTGATCTACGTGGGCACGGTGGCCGTGCTCACCTCCTTCACCGGGAGGGACCCCCTCTTCTACACCCTGGCGGGCGGCCTGCTCATAGGGGCCGTCTTCATGGCCACCGACTACACCACCAGCCCCCTGGCCGGCAGGGGAAAGGTGGTCTACGCGCTGGGCCTGGGGCTGGTGACCTGGCTGCTGCGCTTCTGGTCCAACAACCCCGAGGGGGTCATGTTCGCCATCCTCTTCATGAACGGGCTGGTCCCCATCATCGACCGCTACATCCTGCCACGCACCTACGGCACGGTTAGGGAAGCGAGGAAAACCGGGGAGTCCGGGGAGGCCGCCGCATCATGACACGCCACATCCTCAACCTGGGACTGCGCCTCTTCCTGGTGTGCGCCGTTGCCGCCGTGGGACTGGGATTGACCTACACCCTGGTGAAGGACCGTATCGCGGAGCAGGAGCAGAAACGCAAGGCGGAGGCGGCGGACGCGGTGCTGGCCTCCCTGCAGGCAAAGGCAGAGGAGGACCTGGAGCTGACGGCCTCCCTGCAGGGGGATTTTCCCGATCTCATCGGCGTCTTCGAGGGCAAAGGCCCTGGAGGGGATGTCGTCGGCCACGCCTTCGTGCTCAAGAGCAAGGGCTATAACTTCATCACCATGGCCGTGGGGGTGAGCGCCGAGGGTAAGGTCACCGGCATCGAGGTGGTCACCAACGAGGAGACGCCGGGCCTGGGAGCGGTGGCGGCGGAATCGGAGCAGTTCCTCGGCCAGTACCAAGGCAAGGGGCCGGATCCCCTCACCCTGCGCGTGGACGTGGACGCCTACTCCGGGGCTACCTTCACCTCCAAGGGGATCAACAACGGGGTGAACATGGCTTTGGAGATGTGGAAAAAACTACAAGAGGGGGCTTGAGGAGGAGACCATGGATAATCCCGACAAGGAAAGGACCCTGCGGGGAGAGTTCCTGAAGGGCTTCATCACCACCAACCCCCTGTTGGTGCTCATGGTGGGACTGTGCTCCTCCCTGGCCATCTCCACGAGGGTGGAGAACTGCATCTTCATGGGTCTGGCGGTGATCTTCGTGCTCACCTGCTCCAACGTCATCATATCCCTCATCCGCAACTTCATCCCCGACCAGGTGCGCATCCCCATCTACATCGTGGTCATCGCCTCCTTCGTGACCATCGTGGACCTCACCCTCAAGACCATACCCCCCGTCTACGAGAGGCTGGGGGTGTGGATCCCCCTCATCGTGGTCAACTGCATCATCCTTGCGCGCGCGGAGGGCTACGCCTCAAGCGCCAGGGTCTCCCACTCCTTCATGGACGGGTTGGGCATCGGGATGGGTTACACCTGCGTGCTCCTCATCATGAGCGTGTTCAGGGAACTTTTCGGCACGGGCAAGATCGTCCTCTTCAACACCACCATCATCGACCTGCACATCAAGGCGGTCCCGGTGATCCTCATCATGTTCCCGGGCGCCTTCATCACCTTCGCCATGCTCTCGGCGATATTGCAGTGGTACCAGGCACGGCGCAAGCCGGAAAGCGGGGAGGGAACGAGATGAGCGAGGCCTGGCGTTATTTCCTGCTCCTCTTCGGCGCGGCCGTGGTCGCCAACATCCTGCTCATCCGCTTCATCGCCCTCTGCCCCTTCTTCGGCGTCTCCACCAGCCTGGAGACATCCCTGGGCATGAGCATCTCGGTGATCTTCGTCATGACCATGGCGACCTCGGTGAGCTGGATAGCCTGGAACTACGTGCTGGAGCCGCTGGGGGTGGGGGAATTCCTCTACATCCCGACTTTCATCCTGGTCATCGCCAGCCTGGTGCAGTTCGTGGAGATGGTCATCAAAAAGACCAGCCCGCCGCTGTACAAGGCCATGGGCATCTACCTTCCCCTCATCACCACCAACTGCGCCGTGCTGGCCGCCGCCACGGAGAGCGTGAAGCCGGGTTTCTTCACCAAGCTGAACATCGCCTACCACTACGGGTTCGTGGAGTCGGTGGTATACACCATCGGCGTGGCGGTGGGCTTCTCGCTGGTGCTCATCCTCTTCGCCGCCATGCGCGAGAGGCTGGAGCTGGCGCCCATTCCCAAGTTCTTCCGGGGGGTGCCCATAGCCTTCATCACCGCCGCCATCTTCTCCCTGGCCTTCATGGGGTTCGCGGGGATGTTCGGGCTGTAGGAAGAAGGGCTGGGCCTCCGGTAATGAATGGCCGGGGGAAGAAAACGGGGGAAGGGTTTGAGGAAAAGGCGGGGAGAGCGAAGAGGCTCGAGGAAGAAATTCGTCCGCAAAGGATGAAGTAAGGCAAGAAGGCAAGGATAGATAAGGGCAAGGAGCTGGAATTGGACTGGTCGCTGGTGTGGAAAGCAGCCGTTTCCCTGGCCGGTTTCGGCATCCTGCTGGGCGCCATCCTGGCCGTCGCCTCCCGGCGTTTTCACGTGGAGGTCGATCCCCGCGTGGAGGAAGTGCTGGCAGCTCTTCCCGGCTCCAACTGCGGTGCCTGCGGGCTGCCGGGATGCGAGGCCGCGGCCGCGGCGGTGGTGGCCGGGGACGCGCCGGTCACCGTGTGCAGGGCGGGTGGACCCGACGTGGCTGCCGAGGTGGGGCGCATCATGGGGACGGAAGCGGGAGCCATGGTGGCACTGGTAGCCCACATCCACTGCCGGGGCGGGAAATCTTTGTCTCCACTGCGCTCTTTCTACCAGGGGGTCAACTCCTGCCGCGCCGCCGAGCTGGTGGGCGGCGGCAAGGCCTGTCCCTTCGGTTGCCTGGGGCTCCAGGACTGTGCCGACGTCTGCCCGGTCAACGCCATCACCTTCGACGAGGAGGGTATCCGCAGGGTCAACGTGCGCAAGTGCACGGGTTGCGGTCTCTGCGCCGATGTATGCCCCCGCGACCTCATCGAGATGGTCCCCGCCGACGCCCGCGTCTTCGTGCGGTGCAAGAGCCATTACACGGGGAAGAAAGCCACCAGCGTGTGCAAGGTGGCCTGCACCGGCTGCCGCCGCTGCGAGAAGGCTTGCCCCGAGGACGCCATCCACGTCTCCAACGGCTTCGCCACCATCGATTACGAGAAATGCACCGGCTGCGGCGAGTGCGCCGCGGTGTGCCCCACCGACTCCATCCAGGTCTGGGTACCCCATGATGATCACCCGGAGGGCGGGGAATTCGTCGTCCCCGAGAAAAAGAAGCCCGCGAGGAAGAAAGGGCGGCCCGGCGGGGAAGAGAAGGCCGAGGAAGGGGAATAACCGGCACAGGCTCTGGGCACGAGGTTAGGGCAACAGGTGTGGTCAGGCAGCAAGGCGTTTCCCGTTTAGCGTCATTGCGAGGAGGCGCGTAGCGCCCGGTCCCCTGTCATTGCGAGGAGGCTCGTAGCGCCCGGTTCCCTGTCATTGCGAGGAGGCTCGTAGCGCCCGGTCCCCTGTCATTGCGAGGAGGCGCGTAGCGCCCGGTCCCCTGTCATTGCGAGGAGGCGCGACAGCGCCGACGAAGCAATCTCGCCGGGAATACGGATAGGGTATGGGTGCCGGGAGGGGGAGCAAGGTCCGGAGGAGATCGCTTCGTCGCTCCGCTCCTCGCGATGACATTTTCGGTCCCCTGTCATTGCGAGGAGGCGCGCCAGCGCCCGGTCCCCTGTCATTGCGAGGAGGCGCGCCAGCGCCGACGAAGCAATCTCGCCGGGAATACGGA